>JAIVHD010000372.1 GCA_020201235.1 Lysobacteraceae bacterium | reverse complement strand
TGGTTGAATTCGATGCCGATGTCGCGCTCTACCCAGGGAAACGCGGTCTCCTGGCCGATCGCCAGGATGACGTCGTCGGCCGGATAAAATTCCTCACCGACCACCCGCGTATCGGTGATGTGGCCGTCGCTGATGTCGTATTCCATGCACTCAAACAACATGCCCGTGAGCCGGCCGTCTTCGATTACAAAGGACTTCGGCGAGCGATTGATGATGATTTCGACCTGCTCTTCCTCGGCATCTTCGAGTTCCCAGTCCGAGGCCTTGAAAAATTCGCGCGGCTTGCGCGCCATCACCTTGACATCGTCGGCACCCAGCCGCAGGCTGGTGCGGCAGCAATCCATGGCGGTGTTGCCGACGCCGATGATCAGGACGTTCTTGCCGATCGACCCGGTGTGCTTGAATGCAACCGATTCGAGCCAGTCGATACCGATGTGGATGTTGGCCGAGCCTTCGCTTCGGCCGGGGATGTCCAGTTCCTTGCCCTTGGGTGCGCCCGAGCCGATGAAGACCGCGTCGTAGCCGTCGTCCAGCAGCGCGCGCATCGACTGCACCGGGGTGTTCAGGCGCAGGTCGACGCCCATGTCGAGAATGTAGCCAATTTCCTCGTCGAGCACGTTTGCCGGCAAGCGAAACGAGGGAATGTTGGAGTGGATCAGGCCGCCGGGCTTGCCGAGCTTTTCGAAGATCGTGCACGAGTAACCCAGCGGCATCAGATCGTTGGCCACCGTCAGGCTTGCGCAGCCGGCACCAACCAGTGCGATGCGCTTGCCGTTGCCGGCCTTGGGGATGCTCGGTAGCCGCTCGGTGATGTCTTCCTTGTGGTCGGCGGCGACGCGCTTTAGACGACAAATGGCGACCGGCTTTTCATCGATTCGGCCGCGCCGGCAGGCCGGCTCGCACGGACGATCGCAGACCCGGCCGAGGATGCCGGGAAAGACGTTGGATTCGCGGTTGACCATGTAGGCGTCAGAAAACCGGCCCTGGGCGATCAGCCGAATGTATTCGGGAACGTCGGTATGCGCCGGGCAGCCCCATTGGCAGTCGACGACCTTGTGGTAATAATCCGGATCGCGCGTGTCGGTTGGTTTCATCATCAAATCTCGAACGGCCGTGCCGTGGTGATGCTTTCGATGGCGAAGCATAACCCAAGCCGGATTCGGATGAAACCGTTTTCACAAAAATGCAAGGTCGAGATGTATTGCATGATTCACGGCCTGCTGGTCGCGAGAGGATTTCGGGTGACAAAGCGCTTTTTGAGATTGCCGTTGTTCCTGATTGCCCAGTCATCGGCGAGTCGTAATTGGCCGGTTTGACGACTCCAGCACCAGCCTGGAGACCGATCGCTGCTCGACGATTTCGCGGCTGAACGGAACAACCCACGGCTCGCCGGAAAAAAACGACGGCAGGAAGTCGTCGAAGTGCGGGCTCAGCGGGTGACCGGATTGGCCGAGCGTCAGGTTGAGGAAAAAGGCATCCGGATCGGACCAGTCCAGGACAAAGCGCATCGACGCGCCGGCGGCGGCGTACAGCTCGGCGCGCGACTCGTTGGACCGGTGGTAGGTGACGTTGAGGCTGCCCGGACCGCCACCGACCGGATACGGGCCGCGCGACAGGCCCAGCCAGCGATCGATGCCGGCGACCTGGGCCAGTGGGTGGCGGATACGCAGCGTCTGGATTTCACCCAGCGGCCGGATTCCGCGCTTTAGCGTCTGCTCTAGCGCATCGATCGCGGCTTGCCGGCGCGGCTGGCTTGCCAGCTCGAACGTCTTGGGCTGTGCGCCCGAATCGCCAGTCTGCAAGCTGACTGTCGCCGAACAGCGGCTCTGGCAGAAATTGCCACCAAAGGGCAAACAGCCCGGCGGTTTCGGAGGCCGGGTTCATGACCCCGTCCCATGCGCGTAGTTCATCGGCGACCCGGGTCCGCCCGGTCTCCGCGGCGATGTTGGCCAGCCAGTTCTTCCATGTCAGTGCGCGCCCGGATGTGGCGTCCATCTGCATGGCCTGCATATCGGCCGGGGTAAATTGCTCTCGACCATCGAGCCAGGTTGCGGCCCGGCGCATCCGCAAGTGCTTGTAGAAGCCGGGCATGGGCCAGGGTGCGTCGACTGCCGAATGGTTGTTGGCGTTTGCCAGCCAGCCTTGGTCGGGGTTCAGGGCAAACGGGCGTTGCTCGGGTGGCACAAAGCCGGCCCAGTGGTTGCCGGGATCGGAACCGTCCAGCGTGGTGTAGAACGTGTCGTGCAGTCGCTGTGGAATCGGCGTCGACTGGACATAAGCGATGTTGCCGTCGCGGTCGGAGTAGCTCCAGTTGACCGACAGCGCGCCCATGTCGCTTGCTGCGGCCCGGAACGCGGCGAAATCGCCGGCCCGGTTGATCGCGATCCCATTCTCGAGCAGCTTCGCGGTCGGCAGTTCGAACCCGGCCCATTGCAGTACCGTCGCGCCTTGCTGGTCGCGATCAACGACAAGGCCGTAGCGCGTCGTGGCGATCGTGCGCATGACGGGCTGATCCTGGCCGCGCACCCGAATGGACTCTCGGCGCTCGATGATCGGGAACGCACCTTCCGGTCCGAGCAACGCGCGCGTCGTATCGGGCGCGTAATCAAAGCGATAGACTTCGCCCAGGTCAACGGGTGCGACCGTGAACGCGAACGCGATCGTTCCGTTATGGCCCATTGCGACAAAAGGCAGGCCGGGCACGGTAACGCCGACCAGATCCAGCGTTTGCCGGCTATGGATGCCGGCGATATACCACAGGCCGGGTGCCATGGTGTAGTCCAGGTGCGGGTCGGCGGCGTGCAAAGCATGACCGCTGGCCGATCGGCTCGGGGCAAGCGTCCAGGTATTGGAAGCCTCGGTCATGCGTTGGGCCGGGATACTCGGCAGGCCCCAGGCCGGCAAGTGCTTCAGCCAGTCGGCCGCGGCCGCGCCATGCGCCCGCGCGGCCTCGCGCCACGCCTCGGAAAGCCGCATGACCAGCGTGTTTGGATACCAACTCTGGTAAAAAGCAAGCGTCAAGACATCGTCCACGGTCCAGGCGCGCGGCGTGTGACCCAACAACAAAAACGAGGGCGGCAACGGCTGGTCGGCGCCAATACGCGCATTGATGCCGTCGACGTAGGCGTGCAACAAGCCCGAGATTTCCGGGGTTATTGCGGGCGGCGTATCCTCGATCCGGCGGGCGAATCCGTACTGGCGGTGCAGCACATCGCTTTCCAGCCCGGCCGGACCGATGATTTCGGAGACTTCGCCGCGTGCGACGGCGCGCAGCAACTCCATCTGAAACAAGCGCTCGCTCGCGTGCAGCCAGCCCAGAGTACGGACCGCATCGGCGTCGCTTGCCGCGTAAATGCGCGGAATTCCGCGTCCGTCAAACAGAACTTCGACCGGTTGCGAGAGCCCGGCAAGCGGTCCAGAGCCCTGCATTACCAGCAAACTGTTTTCCAGGTACATTCGACCGCCGAACCAGGCCGCCGCAAGCAGTGCGGTGAGTGAAAGCATCGTGCTGATAAAAACGCGTTTGACCGGAATTTTGCTCATCTGGACTCTGGATGGATTGAATGACGACAGGATAAGCCAGGGTAGGCAGCTTAACCCGCCTGATTCACCACCCCGGCGACTGTGGCCCCGACATAGCCCGCGTCTGCGGCGTTTCGCTCGGTCTCGTATCCGGAAATCGCCGTGATTACTGGGTACACTATCCGTCCTTATTTTCCGAGTCTTAAAAAACATGCCCAGAGCCACTGAAATCAAGCGCGGATTTGTTATGGAGCACGACGGTCGAGTCTGGGCAGTGCGCGATCTTTCGCGCTCCACGCCGACCGCGCGCGGTGGCGGCACGCTGTTTCGGTTCAAGCTCGAGGCGATTCCGGGCGGCGACCGGCAGGAGTTGACCCTGAAAGGCGATGACCTGGTGCGCGAAGCCGATCTGGTACGACGCCAGTCGACTTTTTCCTACCGCGACGGCGATGATTACGTGTTTATGGATGACGAGGATTTCAGCCAATACACGCTCAATGCAGCTGCGGTCGGCGAGGCCGGCGGCTTCATTACCGACGGCCTCGGCGGAATGATGCTGCTGCTGATCGACGGAATGCCTGCGGCGTTGCAGTTGCCGCAGTCGGTTGAGCTGCAGGTAACCGATACGGCCCCGGTGATCAAGGGCGCGACCGCCAGCCGTTCGGCCAAGCCGGCGACCACTGAAACCGGGCTGGACGTGATGGTGCCAGACTACATCACAAACGGCGAGCGGATTCGGGTCAATACAGAGTCCGGCGAATTCATGGGCAGGGCCTGATGCAAGGCCGGGCTTGTGTCATGACGCTTCCGCAGACGCGCCTTTGGAAATCAAGTTGATATCCGGCTTTTTGAGCAAGAGGATTTTCAAATGACCGATCCGAACCCGCTCAAAGTCCTGCGTGACCGTCTCGATCGAATCGATCGGGAGCTTGTCGAACGCGCCGCCGAACGCCAGCGCATTGTTTCCGAAATCGGTCGGATCAAGCAGACGGCTGGCCGCCAGTTGCGTGATTTCCGGCGCGAGCGCGAGGTTCTCGAGGGCGTGCGCGCACATGCCGGGGCCGTCGGTCTCGACCCGACCGTGGCCGCGACGTTGTTGACGACC
>JAIVHD010000371.1 GCA_020201235.1 Lysobacteraceae bacterium | reverse complement strand
CAGCCGGACGTTCTATTTCCTTGACCGGGAGGGGAACCAGCGGGGCCTGAGCCACGCGTTCATGCAGGCCTTCGAGAAACACATCAACGACAAGCTTGAAAGCGGCCTGCTGAAGGTCTCCGTGGTACTCGTTCCGGTTACCCGCGACCGCTTGATTCCGTGGCTGTTGGAGGGCCGAGGCGACCTGATCGCGGCCGACTTGACCACAACACCGGAACGCGCCGAATCGGTGCTGTTCACCGAGCCGCTGGCGCGTAACGTTCGCGAATTGCTGGTTTCGGGCCCCGGCGCATCGCCGGTGGCAACGCTGGCCGACATGGCCGGCCGCGACGTGTTGGTTCGGCGCGACTCCAGCTATTTCAACAGCCTGCAACGGGCCAACCGGAAGCTGGACGATCAGGGTCTGGCCGAGATGCGGCTGGAGTACGCGCCGGGCCATTTCGAGGTCGGCGACGTGCTGGAGATGGTCAATGCCGGTGTTGCCGAGTACGCTGTGGCCGACGAGTACCTGGCCGGCTTCTGGTCGCAGGTGCTGCCCGACCTGACCGTACACGACGACATCGTGCTCAGAAGCGGCGCCGATATCGCGTTTGCCGTTCGTCCGGAAAGCCGGGCTTTGAAGGACATGCTGGATGAATTCCTGGAAACCCACCGGGCCGGAACGCTGTTCGGGAATGTCCAGTTTCAGCGATTTCTCCAGGACACGCGCTGGGTCAGCAACCCGGCCAGCGAACGGCAGATGTCGCGTTTCAGACAACTGGCCGTCCTGTTCCGGCAGTACGCCGGACGCTACGATCTCGACTGGTTACTGCTCACCGCCCAGGGCTACCAGGAATCGCGGCTCGATCACTCGGTGCGCTCGCCGGCCGGCGCGATCGGCGTGATGCAGCTGCTGCCATCCACCGGGGCGGAAATGGAAGTCGGCGACGTGACCGAACTGGAAAACAACATCCACGCTGCGGCCAAGTACGTGCGGTTCATGATCGACCGCTATTACGACGACCCGGAAATCGCAAAAGAAGACCGGGTGCTGCTGGCGCTGGCCTCCTATAACGCCGGCCCGCGTCGGGTGCGCGAGTTGCGCGCCGAGGCGAGTAACGAGGGCCTGGACCCGAACCGCTGGTTCGATCACGTTGAGGTCATCGCAGCACGCCGGATCGGCCGCGAGACGGTCGACTACGTGCGCAACATCTACAAATACTACGTCGCCTACAAGCTCATCCTGGCGCGCGACCTGCAGGTGGAGCGGCGCGACAGGTTTTGAGCATGATCGTGAACAACAAATGGATGCGGAAACAGCGATTGGGATAGGCCCCGGGAAGCGGGCGCGTCAAGACCGGTTTTCGCTGGCCGTCATCGAGAGTTGCGCGTCGCAGCTTGCGAAACGTTCTTCGAACTCGAGGATTTCTGGCGGTCTCATGCCAGTGGCAATGGCTTGCCGCAGAGCACGGCATGCGTTGGAAAGTCGCTCGGCCTCAAAATTTGCAGAGGCGTGCAACAGCAGGCTGAGGACATCGTTGCGGTTTTCCATGTTGGAGTAACTCAAAGCAAGTGCGCGCCGGGCATCGCCGGATGCGATGAAGAATTTGGCCGCGTGATCGGTGAATGCTTGAGGGTGTCTTGCAAGCAGCTCGTTCCAACCTTCTTCGGCCCGAGCGGTGAGCTTGTCGGCAGTTTCCTGATTGCCTGCTTCCCTCTCCAGTTCGGCCAGCGCGCCAATAAACTCAGGGTTATCCGTTTGTTCGATTATCGAAAGGTATCGACGCCGGGCGCTATCCAGTTGCCCCATAGCGCGTTCGCATTCGGCAAGGTGTTCCGCAGCCACGTAATACATGGGCATTCTGGCAAGCGCCGCCTGGAAAAATCGCTCAGCCACCGGGCAGTTCCCGGATCGCAGCAACGCAATGCCCTGTTGCGTGTACAGCCATGCAAGCTGGAAGGGGCTGGAATCGGCATACAACTGCTGGGCTTCCAGAAATCGCGCGCTTGCCAGGTCAACTCGCCCTTTCATCAACTCAAGATTTCCAAGCAGGACTGCGTGATGGAATCCCGAAGCTGCGTGCATTGACGGCCTGTCGAGCTCGGGAACCTCATCATAATGGCCGAGTGCAAGCATGATTTCGCGTCGCAGCGGAGCGAGCCGCTGATCGGCAAAGTCGGCTTCGCGCGCACGTTCAAGATCGCTCAGCGCCTCTTCGAAGAGGTGCATGCCGGACAGGATGGTCGCGCGAACATGTCTGGCTCGCCTGTTTGTGGGGTGGGTGACAACTGCACGCGTTGCCGCGACCAGAGCGCGTTCGGCGTCCTCGATTTTTCCGACGATTCGGTAGCGATAGTAAAGCAGTGTTGCAAGCGTTGCCTGCTGGATCGAGTCTGGATTGGCGGCCACAATGTCGGCAATTGTCTCGATTCGCGAGTTCAAGTTGGTGATGTAGATCGATGCGGCGGTCGTCGCCAGTCGTGAACGAGACGCCGGATACGTGCCGGTCAGTGCGGTGGCATGGGAAGCAGTCGGCTCCGGGATCGTCACCGGAGGCGATGCCCTTTTCGGCTGCATGCACGAGACCAGTCCAGCGGTGCATATGAAGATAAACAGTAGCGCGTAGCAGGGGCCACGCCATTTGCTGGTCACGGTATTGCATGGGCGCAGTGCGCCCCCCGAGTGCCTATTCACGGGGCTGGTTATCCTGGTCATTACGTTCTCCCGTTGGATTCATCAATCGCCGGAAATCATCCGGCGTCGTTTGAATCTCGAGGATCGCCAAGAAACGGGAATTCGTCGCGAATCGGGCTCCGCCGCACTGGCCAGCAACGCCGAGTTCTATCGCCAGGTAAGCATCGCAATCAGGCACCGACACGTCGATGATAAGGCGGTCGTCGGCCAGAATCGGGGCCAGGACTGCCGCCGGCAGGAGCTGGTTGTTCGGGTCGCCGTCAAGGCCGGCGATCACTTCCAAATTTTTTTCTAACTCAGGGATAAATTGTGGCCAGTCGGCCTGCTCTGCACGGTTGTAGTCATCCTTGAGACCAGGGTCGTCATCAAGCAAGTCGATCAGCACTGTATTGATGCCGGGGCGGCCCATGCGGTCGATTTGTCCGGTGATGAGCAAACTGGCGTCCTGGCCTTTGACGCGAGTCAGGCGGGTGAGAGGAAGCGTGCCCGATGCCGAGAAATCCGGGTGGTCCGAGGTAAATTCGATTTGTCCGCTAGTGCCCGTGTCGAATGTGAATTCGAACCTCCCCCAGCGCGTGGTATCAAACATGGAATCTGCGGGCGGGAACGCGCCGTTGTCGGTCACGAATGCATCCATTGTGACGCTGTTGCCGTCGATTTCACCGACGCCGAATACCCATGCTTGATCACCAAAGTCGTCGTAGATGTTCCACATGGCGTAAAGCCGATCGGCGTCAGCACCCGGAATCGGCTCGAGCACCTGCAAGGTAAATCCACTACCGGCGTTGGCGAGGGTACGCCATAACCCGGTGATCCCCGCCTGTATGCCAGCATCGCCGGTGCGTCGAGTCGAGCTAAAGACCTGTAGAACAGGGTTTTCTCCGCCGTTCGACACCCAGTGAGTGTCGATTCCAAGCACTATGGCGAGCGTGCTCAGGGGTGCAAAAAAATCATCTCCGGGATTGGTGAATTGCGGGGTGAGCGTTGCCTTGGTTTCGTTGAATGCGACCAAGTCGAAGAAGAACGCATCGTCGAACAGCCCGGCCTGTACACGCATTCCATTGCCGGTGGCGGTGCGGTTGAGCGGTCCCGTTGCAGCCAGGCCATCGGGACCCTGGCAGCTCACCTGGAAGCCTTGGCCGTCAAACGTACAAATGATCACGATACGGCTATCGCCGTTATCGACGTGAAAGCGGTATTCGACAGCATCGGAAAAGCGTGATTCGATACCAGCAGCCGGCACCACCGTCTTGATCAGCACAAGTTCACTGCTGTCGTTGGGGTTGACAAAGGCATACAAGTCGTTGATGTCGGCTGCCGGGTCGTTTCTGACGATCGGGGAGTCCAGATGGTCGGCTGCGCGAATCTGAGGCGGCACGGCGATGAATGCCGCAGTAATGATGGCTAGCGATAAGAGTCGTGTCATTTCTGATTCCTGCCGTTTGGTATCGTGAAAAGATTCATTGATAAACCAACCTATGTGCATCGTGAATCGATGTCGGTGCGTTGACACACACAGCGCGAGCGGATTCTGCGCCACCTGGTGAGCAAGCAGCCCCCGGGCTGTGGCCCCGGTTTGCAACACTCCGTGCAGCCCCCCGGAAACGCGACTCTCCGGGCTTCCAGCTCCGACAATTTATGCAACGTTGGGGTAAGCGTTGTGCCAATTTATGCTTGATTTTGTGACATACTTAGACGTTATAGCGACGCTTTTTGAAGCCTTGGCCGCGGGTTGCGCCCCGTTTGGTCTTGATTTCGGGTCGGAATGGCGATGTTTCAGGCACATTCGTGCGCCACTTCATTTTTTGGCACTGAAGTTGCAATAAGTACTCCATTACAACACGCAGCAGGGAAGAAGCATGACGATGATCTCTAATAGCCAGCGCTTGGCCGGGGTTTTGATGCTGGTCGGATTAAGCGGGATGGTCTGGGCACAGTCGGCACCGGACAGTTTTGCTACCGGCACGAGTACACCGATTGCCACCAACATCGATGGTGTTCCCGGTCTCGGGGCGACCGGAAACTATCCGGCCTCTTCGGCATACAACCTGCGATTCGGCCAGGGTCCAGCTCCGGCCAACGCCCGCGTTGACGGATTTACCTTCGGCGGCGATACCTTCACTCGTGTATTTCCTGCGATCGGCACACCATTTGATCGAGTGCTGGTTAAGCGGGTCAATAACCCGCAGGTCAATTTCGAGAAAGTCACGGCGTTTTTCTGTACTCCGTCCACCCCCCCAAACCCGGCGCCGAACGGGAGTGAGCTGTTTTACGGTTGCGACTACGTCGATACCATGGAGGGGCTGATCAACAGCTTCATTCTCAACCGTGGCAGCGACAATCTGTTTGCCAATCGGTCACAAGACACCACGGTCAACAATATTGAGCGGGTCGACATGATCCTGGACAGTGGCCTGGGCTCGGTTGATACCGTACGGACCGGCTTCCTGTTGATGGAGCGCGGCGGTAACGACGACTTCAAGATGGCGGCCATTACCTCGCTGGACGACGATGGCGAAGTGGCCACCTTGGGCCCGCTGATCACGGGTACAGCCGGAACCGCCTGGGGCAATAGCGGCTTAAATATTTTATCAACGGTTTTTCAATCCGTTGAGACCGGCGCGCTTCCATTCAGGCCCAGCCAGAACATTAGTTCGCAGGCGATCCATGGCACCTACATCAGTTTTGCTGATCTGGGCATTCCGTCGGGCGATCCGATTTTTGGTGTGGCGCTGTTTCCTGGTGATGTGACCGAAGCGATGGATCTGATCGGTTTGACGGATGTGCCTCTGGATACCAGTGGCGCTTCGAATACCACTGGCGGGCTGGATTTTATGGCCGGCGGCGGGTTCTTTACGGCAGAGGGCACGCCGGATCCGGTGGCTAATATTGTCGATCTTACTGCTGGGTGCGGCTTGGGTAGCAACAACAGCCCGATTACGGTTGATTCCACGGTTCGTAATTCCGGGGTTGTGACCTTTGAT
>JAIVHD010000153.1 GCA_020201235.1 Lysobacteraceae bacterium | reverse complement strand
GCCATGGACTGCGTGCGCACGTCCATCCGCCAGGGCGCCCACTCGGTCACCTGCGCCTATCGGCGCGATGAGGAAAACATGCCCGGCAGCCGTCGCGAGGTCAAGAACGCGCGCGAGGAAGGGGTGGAATTCCTGTTCAACCGCCAGCCGGTCGAAATCCTCGGCGACGATGCCGTTGAAGGCGTGCGCGTAGTCCGCACAAAGCTCGGCGAGCCCAACCTGCGCGGTCGGCGCAGCCCGGAACCCATCCCCGGCAGCGAAGAGGTACTGCCCGCCGACGCCGTCATTATCGCCTTCGGGTTTCGCCCCGACCCGCCGCAGTGGTTGCTGGCTTCTGGCGTCGAGACCCACGAAGACGGACGCCTGAAGGTGGGCGGCGGCAGCGGCAGAGCCGAGTTCCAGACCTCGCACCCGCGCATTTTTGCCGGCGGCGACATGGTGCGTGGCTCGGATCTGGTGGTCACCGCGGTCTTCGAAGGTCGCGAAGCCGCCAAAAGCCTGCTGCAGAGCATCGGTGTCGAAACACTGCAATCAGCGCGGGCAGCCTGAAACCGAAGGGCTGTCCGATTTGCGATAATCCGCGGCATGAACCATTCGGCCTGGAAGTTCTCGCTGCTGCTGCCCCTGCTGACCGTCATGAATGCCGGGGCGTCAGCCAGCGATCAGTCAACAGCACCGGTTCCCCTGACCTGGGATCGAGTCTGCGAAGCAGCCATCTGCCATCGCGCCGGCCACGACGGCGTCGTCCAGGCCCAGGTCTCAGCAGACGGGGCGCACGCGGTTCTGAGCGTGATCACCCCGGGCCGGACCGGCATTCACCAGCTCGCGCTGCCGGAAGGAAACAGCCATTTCTGGACTGAGGGTCATTCGCCGGCCTGGTTCGCCGACGGCCGGCGCATCGTTTTCGTGCACAACGCTGACCTCTGGACCATCGGACTGTATGATCCGGCGCCGCAGCGGATCACCACGGATGCGCACGATGTCGCCAAGCCAGTGCCCTCACCCGACGGCCGCATGATCGCTTTTTCCAGCCGTCGCTCCGGCCACCAGGATTTATGGCTGGTGCCGGCCGACGGCAGTGCCCCGCCCCGGGCGTTGACCGACCAGGCAATGGTGGCTGGCGAGCTGCGCTTTGGCCACGCCTGGTCGCCGGATGGAAAGAAGCTGGTCTTTGTCTCCAACCAGGCCAACTACTGGCACGATGATCTTTGGCTGGCAGACGTTGAGTCCGGCCGATCGCACCAGCTCTCCAACGGCTTCCTGGCGCTGGGCACGCCGTCGTGGTCCCCGGACGGACGCAGCATCGCCGCATTCGGCACCCCCAAGCCCGGATTCTGGTACACCCACATGGCCGACCTGTACCTGGTGGATGCCGAGACCGGCGCCGAACGTCGCCTGGACAGCAGCGTCCAGGTTGTCGAAATCGGCCAGCCGGTCTGGGGCAAAGACGGCCAGGAGCTGTTCGTCACCGTGCACACGCGCGGCGCGCTCGACGTCTGGCGCGTTCCCACCGCCGACGGTGCCGCCACGCGCGTCACCCACGAGGGCGGCATGATCGACGGCCTCGCCGCCGACCCGGGCGGCGAACGTCTGCTGCTGGTGCGCTCCACTCCGCAGCGCGGTCGCGAAGTCGATGCCCTCGACCCGCGCGGCGGCCCGCTGCACCGCCTGACCTCGCTGTCCAGCAACTGGCAGGGCCTGCAGCAGCCCCGGGAGATCAGCTACCGAACCCGCGACGGGCTCTACATCCAGGCCTTCCTGTTTCTGCCACCCGATTTCGATCCGTCCAGGACTTACCCGGCGTTGGTTCAACTGCATAGCGGCGGCACCCATTCCTTCTACAACGGCCTGAACCTGGTCGAGCAACGTATGGCCCAGCAGGGCTTCGTGGTACTGGCGGTCAACTATCGCGGCGGCTCCGGCTTCGGGCGGGATTTCCAGGACTTGAGCATCGGCAACTGGGCCCACCGCCAGGCCCTGGACGCCGCCGATGCCGCCGCCTGGATTCGCAGACAGCCCTGGTCGAGCGGCCAGGTCGGCGCCTACGGCTACAGCTACGGCGGCATCGTCGCCATCGCCGCCGAAATCCACGATCCCGGCAGTTTCGATGCGGTCGCCAGCATGAGCGGCATCTACGATTTTGCGCAAGCCCACGACGAGGCCGACCGCCTGGGCCGGATGTTCCTACGATATGGCCATGGCGGCAGTCCGGAGGAAGTCCCGCAACGCTACGCGGCCAGCAACCTGCTGGAACGACTGGAACGAATCCAGGCGCCCGCGCTGCTGACCCACGGCGAGCAGGATCGGCGCGCACCGTACGCCCAGTTTCGCTCAGCGGTCGAGACCCTGGAGCGGCACGACAAGGTGTTCAAAGCGATCAGCTATCCCGGCGAGGGCCATCTGTTTCGCGATCCGCACAACCGTGGCGACATCTACCGTCAGATGGAAAACTGGATGCGCCGCTGGCTCATCGAGGGCGAATCCTGACCCGCGCCGCGGTTGTGTTGTCCCTCGTTTCACCGCTTCTGGGGCAAGCTTCCAGCCGATGAAAGACTTGCTCACGCCCGATGCCGGCGGCTTGTACTGCCGCGCCGGCGATTTCTGGATCGATCCCCTGCGACCGGTGCGCTGTGCGGTTATCACCCATGCCCACGCCGATCACGCCCGCTCCGGCGCCGGGGCTTACTTTGCCGCTCGCGATGGCTTGCCGGTGCTGGCGCACCGCGTCGGCGAGACCGGCAGCATCATGGCGGTCGGCTACGGCCAGCCGTTCGAGCTGAATCAGGCCCGGGTAACCTTGTTTCCGGCCGGCCATATCCTCGGTTCGGCCACGGTGAGGGTCGAGACCAAGGACGGCACCTGGGGCGTGTC
>JAIVHD010000152.1 GCA_020201235.1 Lysobacteraceae bacterium | reverse complement strand
CAAACAGCTTGAGGTCGATATTGGGCCATGGCACGACCTGCCCGGAGCGGTTGACCACGACGGCGCTGATGACCACCGCATCGCTCAACGACGGATGCGCATGCAGATCGCGCGATACCAGTTGCAAGGCGTCCTCGAGCGTAACCGGCTCGGGCTGGCCAAACCCCGGAAACACAACAGCAGCGCGCCATCCGGGTGGGCCAAACAATTGCAGGCCCAGCAAGGCGGCGAACACCACGGCCAGCAGCGGCCAGGCAGCCCGCAGCCACAGCGGGCTCGGCTCGGGTTCGAGATCAAGGTGCAATTCCGGCCCACGCCCGGCATCGCCAGCGCGCTCTGGATCGACCACCAGCTCTTCCTGCGCCACGCGCGGCTGTAACAAGGGCGGCATGCCGCTGGATTCTATCGGCGTCGACTGCTCGTCCGGAAGATTCTTAAAAAGACTGGAAAGCGCGTTGATGGTGCGCCCGCAACTTCCACAACGAACCACGCCACCGGCCTGAGCCAGATCAATGACCTTCAGTGGCAGCACCGCCTGGCAGTGATCACAGCGTGTAAACATCGTCTAAACGGTATCCCGCAAAAGTCGGCGGACCGGCCGGGGACCGGGCAAATGGCAATCGACGAGCGTCAGTCGCACGGACTGACCCGGCGGGCGCTGCCGAATTTGTCGGCAATTTTGCCGGCAGTGGTTGCGACAAGCGCTGCGACCACGCATCCCAACGAGGGCCGGGCGCGCCGGGCCGGATCAGCCTCGGTCACCGGCCGGATCGCCGCGCGAACGATCTTGACCGTCTGCGGTAATTCGACGATGCCGCTCGAGATCATGCGACAACTGCTGATCCAAATCATCGTGACGTTGGCGCAGCCCTCGAATGCGTTCGTTTAAGTCTTTGATTTCGATCCGTGCCGCTCCGATACGCTGGCTGAGGTCCTCTGGAACGGGCTCGCCGCGACGTTCCAGGGCCGCAGCCTGGCGAACCGCATCGGCGAAGCGCTCGCGCACCTGGTCAATGCGCGATTCGAACACGCGCCGATCGCGTTCAACGCCCTCGCGGCTTGCATCAACCCTTTGCTGAATATCCTGCTCGGTCGGGAACGAGGCCAGAAACAGGCGGTCCTGCTGGTCGCGGATACGCTGCTGCTCGGCCTGGTCGCGCTCCAGCTCGAGCCGGCGCTGGAGTTCGAGCCGCTCTTGCCCGGTCGGCGCGCGGTCGACGCGTTCGGCCAGCAGGCCGTCCTTGGTCAGACGGTCGTGCCCGGATGCCGCGCGCTCGGGAGGCAGCGCCTGGCTGTAGTGAACCTCGCCGTCTTCGTCGACCCATTTATAAACGCTCTGGGCCGCCGCCAGAACCGGAAACGCGCTCAGAATAATCACGATCAGCAGTCGCTTCATAGCATCACAGAACGTGCGTTAGGCACCGTATCGGGATTGATATTCAAGCATAGCAGACCGCAATTCCGAAGCCGATTCACCGGCCTGTAGATTCGCCACCAGGTCATCCAGGCCGGCGACTGCGATCAACTCAATGCCCTTTTGTTTCAAGTCAGACCCGGCCGACGCGGCTCCGGTTCCACGTTCCTGGCGATCCAGGCCCACCGCCAGTGCCGCAACTTCGGCACCGGCCTGCTCGATCAGCCGGCGGGCCTGATCGAATGCGGTTCCGGCCGAGATCACGTCGTCGACCACCAGCACGCGACCTTTCAACTCGGCACCGACGACCACTCCGCGCTCACCGTGAGCTTTCGCTTCTTTGCGATTGTAGACAACCGGCACGTTGATCCGGTGGCGCTGGTACAGGCTGACCGAGACCGCTGCCGCCAACGGAATACCCTTGTAAGCCGGACCAAAAACCAGGTCGAAAACAATGCCCGAATCGACGATGGCATCGGCGTAGCATTCAGCCACGCCGAGTATCGAGCGACCGTCACAGAACCGCCCGGCATTGAAGAAGTACGGGCTAATGCGGCCAGATTTGAGCTCGAACCGGCCATAGCGCAGCGCCTCGACCTCGCGCGCCAGTTCGATGAATTTTTGTGTCCACGGCTTCATGCCTGCAAGTGTAGCGGGTTTCGCAAGACGCGCCCGCGCGACGGGACAAGTCGATACCATAGCGGGCTGATCGAATCAACGATTTTTGACCATGCGCATCATCACGCTCAACGCCAACGGAATTCGCGCCGCCGCCCGCAAGGGTTTTTTCGACTGGCTCCTCCTCGGGCGAACTTCGCCAGGGCATAAAATACCAAATGATGGACCACCTCAAACCGCATCTGGAGCACTTGGCACGCGACGGCCGCGACTACATCATCTGCGGCGACTGGAACATCGCGCACAAGGAGATCGACCTCAAGAACTGGCGCGCCAACCGCAAGAATTCGGGCTTTCTGCCTGAGGAGCGCGCCTGGCTGGATGAAGTCTTCGGCCCGGTCGGATTTCACGACGCCTTCCGCAGGGTCGACCCCCGGCCCGAGCAATACACCTGGTGGTCCAACCGCGGCCGGGCCTGGGACAACAATGTCGGGTGGCGGCTGGACTACCAGGTGGTCACCGGCAACCTGGCCGAAAACGCCAAAAAGGCGCGCATCCATACCGCCGACCGCTTCTCCGACCACGCCCCGTTGATCATGGATTATGACGGCTGAGCGAGCCGCGCCCGGCGGGCGTGCGCGCGCGCTGCTGGCCGCCTGGCGCGACCGCCGCCTGGCGGTGATCTTCCTGCTCGGCATGGCCTCGGGCTACCCATGGGTTCTGATCGGCTCGGCGATGTCGGCCTGGCTTTCCGAACTCGGCATCAGCCGCTCGGCCATCGGGCTGATCGGCGGGGTGACCGCGATGTATGCGGTCAACTTCCTGTGGGCACCACTGCTCGATCGTTTTCGGCCAATCTGGCTGGGCCGACTCGGCAAGCGGCGCGGCTGGATCGTGGCCATGCAGTCGGGCTTGCTGCTGGCGACCCTGGTCCTGAGCCGCGCCCAGCCCGGCGAAATGCTGCTGGGCACCGGCATCATCCTGCTGGTCATCGCGTTCCTGTCGGCCACCCAGGATATTGCCATCGACGCCTACCGGGTCGAACTGATTCCGCGCGCCGACCAGGCACGTATTTCCTACGGTGCGGCCATGGCGACCTCGGGCTGGTGGACCGGCTACGGCCTGCTCGGGGCGCTGCCGTTCTGGTTCGTCGATACTCTGGCCGGTGGCTGGAACTCGGCCTACCTCGGGCTGGCCATGATTTGGCTGGGCTTTATTGCCGCAGTCGTGGCGCTGGCACCGCAGCCCGAAGCCGCCCGCCCACTGACCGATCTCGGCCAGACCTTGTCCGCGCGCATCCGCCATGCCGTTGTCGAACCGCTGGCCGAATTCTTCTCTAGAAACGGCATCAAGCTGGCACTGGCCGTCCTCGCCTTCGTGCTGCTGTTCAAGATCGGCGAGGCGTTTCTTGGCCGGATGTCGATTGTGTTCTACAAAGAGATCGGGTTCAGCAACGAACAGATTGGCACCTATTCCAAGTTGCTCAACTGGTGGGTCACGGTGGTTTTTGCCATCCTCGGCAGCCTTGTCAACGCCCGCTTTGGCATCCTGCGCGGCCTGTTCATCGGCGGCATCGCCATGGCCTCGACCAATTTGATGTTTTCGTGGCTGGCGGTCACTGGCCCCGAACCCTGGCTGCTGTCGCTGACCGTGGTCGTCGACGGCTTTACCGCAGCACTCGGGACCGTGGCCTTCATGTCGTTCATCACCTTCCTTTCCAGCCACACCTTCACCGCCACCCAGTACGCGCTGCTGGCCTCGATCGGCAACCTCGGCCGCACCACGCTGGCTTCTTCCAGCGGCTGGATGGTCGACGGCCTGGACGGCAACTGGTCGTTGTTCTTCGTGCTCACCGCCATCGCCGTCATCCCCAGCCTCGTGATTCTGGCCTGGCTATCGCCGCGTCTCACGGCAAAGTACCCGGAGGCGTTTGGGCGCTCATGCCCCGCTGGCTGCAAGCGACCGTGACATCCGGTCCTGTGATGAATGCACAGCTCTGGGCTAAGATTGGCCCATTGAATTTTTGCGGAGTATCTGACATGACTAGCCTCAAATGGATGATTACCGTGGTCGCTGCCGTCTGTACCGGGTCGCGGTCGACGGTGGCCTGCCCACGGCGCTGCCGATGCCACGCGCCGGTTCCGGCGACTACTCGCCCGACGGCGGCAAGATCCTGTACTCACCGCTGTTTCGTGATTTCCGCACCTGGAAGCGCTACCAGGGCGGCTGGGCGCAGAACCTGTTCATCTACGACCTGGAGCGAAACCAGGCGCGCCAGGTGACCGACAACGTGCGCACCGAGCGCGACCCGGTGTGGCTGGAAAGCGGCCTGTTTTACGTCTCCGACCAGGACGGCACGCTGGAGCTGTTTCGCTATGACGACGAACGCGATGAGCACCGGCAGCTTACCCAAAACGAGGTCTGGGACATCAAATGGGCCAGCGGCGATGGCAAACAGCGCATCGTCTTTGAGATCGCCGGCCGCATTGGCCTGTTCGACACCCTCAGTGGCCAGCAGCGGCAACTGCAGATCCGCGTCCCTGACGACCGCGTTCGGACCATGGCGCGGCGCATCAAAGTAGCCAACCAGGTCGAGGATTTCGACCTCGCGCCGGACGGCAAGCGGATGCTTGTCACCGCCCGCGGCGATGTATTCACGCTGCCGATCGAACACGGCGTGACCCGCAACCTGACCCAGCGCGGCGACGCGCATGATCGCGAGGCGGCCTGGTCGCCGGACGGCCGGCACGTGGCTTTTATCAGCGATCGAGACGGCGAGGAGCAGCTTTACGTGGTGGCGCACGACGGCGGTCAGGCCCGGGCGCTGACCACCGGGCTGACGGCCCGGCTGTATCAGCCGAACTGGGCGCCGGACAGCGAACGCATCGCGTTCCACGACCACACCGGCAAGATTCACGTGGTCGACCTGGACGGCAATCGCCGGGTCATCGCCGACAGCCCGTTTGAGGCTGCAACCGATTACAGCTGGGCGCCGGATTCGCGCTGGCTGAGCTGGAGCCGGCGCGACGACAATGGCACCCGCAGCCTATTTATATGGTCGCGCAGCGACAATGCGGTGACCCGCCTGGGCGATGGCTTCTTTTCGGCTTACAGCCCGTCGTTTGGCCGGGACGGCCAACATCTGTTTTTCCTCAGCGATCGCGAATTTGCGCCCCAGATCGGCTCGTTCGAATGGAACTACGGCGTCGACCGCGAGACCGGCATCTTCGCCTATGCCCTGACCACCGATGCACCCAACCCCTTCGGACCGCGCAACGACGAGACCGGGACCGATGCGTCCGACGATGACAAAGAGAACGGCAACGGTAGCGGCGAAGGCGCGCACAAGGGCAAAGAAGACGACGCCAAAGATGTTCGCGTGGCGGTCGATTTCGAAGGCCTCGGCGATCGCGTAATCCGCCTGCCGATCGATGCCGACAACATCTCCGGCATCGCCCTGACCGAAAGCCATCTGCTATATGTCACCGGCGGGCCGTTTTACTACGGCCGTCAAAGCGATGTGCCGACCACGCTCAAAGCCTTCGATCTCAAGAAGCGCAACAGCCGAACGATCGTCAAAAATCTCTCCGGCCTGGCCCTGAGTGAAAATGGCAAGTTCGTGATCGTTCGGCAGAACGGCTCCTACAAACGATTCGCCGTGG
This sequence comes from Lysobacteraceae bacterium, assembly GCA_020201235.1. Lineage (GTDB taxonomy): Bacteria > Pseudomonadota > Gammaproteobacteria > Xanthomonadales > Wenzhouxiangellaceae. The sequence continues at coordinate 1,294 of JAIVHD010000152.1, read as the reverse complement.
CCGACAAGAACGGCTCGAAAACCATCGACACCGGCAACCTGATCGTCGAACGGGCCCCGGCCACCGAGTGGGCGGTGGTGTTCGACGAGGTCTGGCGCCGCTTCCGCGACTATTTCTATGTGCCGAACATGCACGGCTATGATTGGCAGACGCTGCGCTCGCGCTACCGGCCGCTGGTCGAGCACGTCTCGACCCGCGAAGATCTGAACTACCTGATGGGCGAGATGATCGGTGAACTCAGCGTCGGCCATGCCTACGTATCGGGCGGCGACCTGCAAGCGCCCGACCGTTCATCGACCGCGCTGCTGGGCGCACGCTTCGAAGCCGACCCGCAAAGCAATCGATACCGGATCGCCGATATTCTGCCAGGCCACAATCAGGAGCCCAAATACCGCTCGCCGTTGACCGAGGTCGGTATCGATGTCGCCGCCGGCGATTACCTGCTGGCGATCGACGGCCGGCCCTTGACCACGGCCGACAACCCCTACGCGCTGCTGACCGACCGCGGCTCGCAACCGGTCGAGCTGCTGGTCAACGACAAACCCGAAACACACAACGCGCGGCGCGTGCTGGTCGAGCCGGTCAACGATGAAAGCCCACTGGTCTATCTCGAATGGATCGAGCGCAACCGGGCCTACGTCGAACGCGAAACCGGCGGTCGCGTTGGCTATCTGCATATCCCCGACATGGGTGCCGGTGGTATCTACGAATTCATCAAGTGGTACTACCCGCAGTTGCGCAAGCAAGGCTTGATCATCGATGTGCGCGGCAACGGCGGCGGCAATGTATCGTCGATGATCCTGCAGCGCCTGATGAAGCGGCCACTGGCGTTCGGCTATCAGGCCCACAACCAATGGCAGGATACCTATCCGGGCCAATCGTTCATCGGCCCGATGGTTTCGCTGATCAGCGAAACCTCGGCCTCCGACGGCGATATCTTCCCGTACTTCTTCCGCGAAGCCGGCCTCGGCCCGCTGATCGGCAAGCGCACCTGGGGCGGTGTGGTCGGCATCACCGGACGCGGCGCGCTGCTTGACGGCGGCACGGTGTTTGTGCCCGAGTTCGGACTAGGACAACCCGGCGAGGGCTGGATTATCGAAGGCGAGGGCGTGGCACCCGACATCGAAGTCGAAAACGACCCAACATCGGATGTCGATGCGCAGCTCGAGCGCGGCATCCAAGAGGTGCTTGAGCGTATCGAGGCCGAACAGCCCGGATTTTTACCAAAGCCGCCTGCGCCGGTCAAGACCCCACACTAATGCAACCTTGGGGTTCAGCCCGGACTCTTTACCAT
>JAIVHD010000151.1 GCA_020201235.1 Lysobacteraceae bacterium | reverse complement strand
GACCGTAGCCGATGGCGTCAGCACGTGGGCCGGGCGGCTCGGGCCCATCAGGATGGGGCCGATATTGACGCCCTTGCCAACCACCCGGGTCATGTTGAAGGCGATGTGCGCGGCATCCTGATCGGGCATGATGAACAGGTTGGCCTGGCCGGTGAGCATCGAATTGGGGAAGATGCGCTGTCGAATTCGGGGCATCAATGCCGCATCGGCGCGCATCTCGCCTTCGACTTCCAGTTCGGGTGCCATTTCACGCACCAGCTTGAGGACCTTGCGCATTTTCGACGCCATCGGATTGACATGGCTGCCAAATGACGAGTGCGACAGCAACGCGACCTTGGGCGTGATGCCGAACATCCGAACCTTGTCGGCCGCCATCAGCGTCAGCTCCGCCAGCTGCTCGGCGGTCGGGTCGGGGTTGACGTGGGTGTCACAGACGAAATAGGTGCCCGACTCGTTGGTCATCACCGACAGCGCGCCCATGGTCTGGCAGCCGGGCTTGAGGCCAAGCACTTCGGAGACGTATTTCAGCTTTTTGTGGTACTGCCCGACGACGCCGCAGATCATCGCCTCGACCTCGCCGCGGTAAACCATGATCGCCGCGATCACGGTGTTGCGCGTGCGCACGATGGCCTTGGCCGAATCCGGCGTCACGCCGCGGCGCTCGGTAATCTGGTGGAACGTCGTCCAGTAGTCTTTGAAGCGCGGATCGGATTCAGGGTTGACCACATCGAAATGCTCGCCGGCGCGAATGCGCAAGCCGGCCCGTTCGATGCGCATGTCGATGACCGCCGGGCGGCCGACCAGGATCGGCTTGGCAAGACCGTCGTCGACAATCGTTTGGACCGCACGCAGAACCGTTTCCTCTTCGCCTTCCGAAAACACCACCGATCTCGGGTCCTTGCGCGCGGCGTCAAAGACCGGCTTCATTACCAGGCCGCTGCGGAAAACGTATTGGGCCAGCCGCTCGCGATAGGCTTCCATATCCTCGATTGGACGCGTGGCAACACCCGAATCCATCGCCGCCTGGGCCACGGCCGGAGCCAGCTGCATCAAAAGCCGCGGATCAAAAGGCTGCGGAATCAAATAGTCGGGGCCAAACCGCGTGGCCTCGCCTTCGTAGGCTTGGGCGGCAACGTCGGAGGCCTCCATGCGCGCCAGTTCGGCAATTGCATGCACGCAGGCCATTTTCATTTCATCGTTGATCGAGGTTGCGCCAACATCCAGTGCGCCGCGGAAGATGTACGGGAAACACAGGACGTTATTGACCTGGTTCGGAAAATCAGAGCGCCCGGTCGCGATCAGCGCATCCGGGCGCGCCTCGCGTGCGATGTCGGGCATGATCTCCGGCACCGGGTTGGCCAGCGCCAGAATAATCGGGCGCTTGGCCATCTGCTTGACCATCTCCGGCGTCAATACGCCAGGCGCGGAAACGCCGAGAAAAATATCGGCCCGGGCAATCACATCGCCAAGCGTGCGCGCATCGGTCTCGACTGCATAGCCGGCCTTGCGCGGGTCCATTTCGGCTTTGCGACCGGTATAGACGACTCCTTCGCGGTCACAGACCACGATATTTTCCTTTTTCAGCCCCATCGTTACCAGCAGATCCAGGCAGGCCATACCGGCCGCACCTGCACCGGAGGCGACCAGGCGCACTTTTTCAAGCTTCTTGCGCACCAGTGTCAGGCCATTGATGACCGCCGCGGCGGTGATGATGGCCGTGCCGTGCTGGTCGTCGTGGAACACTGGAATGTTCATACGCGACTTGAGCGCTTCTTCGACCTGGAAACACTCCGGCGCCTTGATGTCTTCGAGATTGATGCCGCCAAAGGTCGGCTCGAGGCTGGCCACGATCTCGATTAGCCGCTCGGGATCGCTTTCGTCGATCTCGATATCGAACACGTCGATATCGGCAAATTTCTTGAACAGCACGGCCTTGCCTTCCATCACCGGCTTGGCCGCAAGTGGCCCGATATTGCCCAGCCCGAGCACCGCGGTGCCGTTGGTGATCACCGCCACCAGGTTGCCGCGGATGGTGTAGTCGCGCGCCCTCAGCGGATCTTCAGCAATCTCTCTGGAGGCCGCCGCAACGCCGGGGGAGTAGGCCATGGCCAGGTCCTTTTGCGTGGTCAGCGCCTTAATTGGCGTAATCTTGATCTTGCCCGGCGACGGATAGCGATGATATTCCAGCGACTGTTCATCCAGCTTGTCAGACATTGCAGCCTCGATTTCGATTCAACGTGGGAGTGTAGGAGACCTAAGCCCGGAACCGGGTCCGATGGTCCAGACCTTCACGATCAGTGTTCAAGGTCTTCGGACCATTCCCCCTGTGCGGCCAGCCCGTTCATGCGCGCACGGTGCAGCAGGACCTTCTGGGCCTCGGCCCGGTTTTGCTCGGGATTGGCCGCCCATTTGTGCAGACAGGCCTGCTGCAGTGCGCGTCCGTAGCTGAACGACAGCGGCCACGGCAGATCGCCGAGCTGGTTCATGGCATTCAAATGCCGCGTGGCCTCGACATCACCTTGTCCGCCGGACAGGAAAACGATGCCGGCGATCGCTGCTGGAACCGAGTTTAGCAGGCAGTCGGCGGTTGCCTCTGCGACTTCCTCGACATTGGCGCGTTCGTCGGCCTGGTCGCCGGAAATGACCATCGAAGCCTTCAGAATCGTACCTTCAAGCAGTACGTTGTGCTCGTAGAGCTGCATGAAAAGGGATTTCAGGGTGGCCTCGGTGACGTCAAAACACGTGTCCAGACTGTGCGTGCCGGTCATCAGCACTTCGGGCTCGACGATCGGCACCAGCCCGGCTTCCTGGCACAGCGCGGCGTAGCGCGCGAGCGCGTGGGCGTTGCTTTCGATGCAGGTGCGCGAGGGGATGTCCTCACCAATCGTGATCACCGCCAC
>JAIVHD010000370.1:3000-4174 GCA_020201235.1 Lysobacteraceae bacterium | reverse complement strand
GGAAGTCCAGGGTGTGCCGTTGGAGAACGAAAAGCTCAAGCGGCTGACGCGGCGCAGAAGGACGCTGGTGGAGGAGCGAAGCCGCGTCATAGCGCGGCTCCAGGCCGATCTGCAGGCGGTTTGTCCCAGTCTTTTGGCCACCACCAAGGATATCGACAACCTGTGGTTTCTGAACCTCCTGAGCCACAGCCAGGATCTGGTGAAACTAGCCCGGCTGCACGAGAAAACGATTCTTGGAATCCCGGCGATTGGCCGCAAATTCGGTGCACGCATCATTGCCTGGCAGAACAGCGCACGCTTTGGTCATGACGTTGACTGGGTCGGTCCGATGATCATCGAAGACGCGCATCGGATTCTGGAATTGCGCCGCGCCATTAAAGCCATTGAGGCGGCCTGCAAAGACCTGATGAAGACATCGCGAATCGCGACTCTGATTGACTCCATTCCTGGCTTTGCGACCGTGTGCTCCTCCGAGCTGGCCGGCGAGATCGGCACGCTTGACCGCTTCGAGCGCGAATCAAGTCTGGCGATGTATGTCGGCATGGCCAACCTCTCGAATGACTCGGGAAAGGTCAAGAGCTCGAAGAACCCCAAGCACATCAACAGCCATGCCAAAGGCGCGATGATGGCTGCCGTCGACAAGCACCGCAAACTTGTGCCGGAATCGAAGCGCTACTACGAAAAGAAGCGCGCTGAAGGCAAGAAACATAACCAGGCTATACGAGCACTCGGCCGACACCTGTGCCGCGTCATTTTCTCAATGCTCAAGCATGACCGAACATATGAGTGGCGGACGGAAAATCTGCAAAATTCAGCTTGACAAAACGAGCGGGATGTTCAGGTCTTTACATTTGCATGAGGCTGGGTCAGTTGGCATGCTGCGCCGATGGCCCGACCGGCCCAGTCACTGGAATCGATCGTGAGCACCAGCCAGGATCGGAACGAGGCCACCCCCGCCGGGCATATGCCGGCGCGGCCTGCATCGTGACCGACATTGCCCAGTATTTCGACCTTGACCAAATTAGCGTGACCAAATTAGACAGTCACATCTCAAAGATGCCGAAACTGGACAGACAAGGGTTTTAGTTCGCTGTTTCGCGGAAGTTCTGACCGCTTTTTACGCGATCAGGCACAATGTCGACGTTTTCTAGCGGCTGAAATGGTGGAGTCCCGG
>JAIVHD010000370.1:0-2901 GCA_020201235.1 Lysobacteraceae bacterium | reverse complement strand
CAGGTATTGGCCGGGGCTGATGCTCAGCCGCTGCAGGATGGGCGGCAGGTGATCCGGAATCGATCCTTTTTTGCCTGGAATCCGCCTTATTCGCCACCCTTCCTGCTGCGGTGCCGCCAGGCCGGCGCCTGCGCCGTTTACCGTACAGATGAGTATGCCTGCGGTGCGCTTGGTCGCGAAACGCCGCAGCCACCAGGCCGGACGACCCCTCGCGACAGAAGGGTGGCGAATACGGCGGGTTTAATGATCGCGCGGCCGGACCCGTCGATCAGTTCCAGGTAATCACCTGCGCTGTGCCTGTCCAACTTCATCGTACGCTGTGCCTGTCCAATTACCTGTGTCCCGCTGTGCCTATCCAATTAGCTCGTACGTTGTGCCTGTCCCGTACGCTGTGCCTGTCCAATTCCCTATGTCGAGGCCGAATTGGTTGCGGAAGGCAGAATTTGGCGAATTCGCGCCCTTGTGGGGTGCCAATGTTGGACAAACGGCAGATTGGTACGGCTTTGGATACGGTTGGAATTCGGGGGGAAGGGCGGTTATACTTTTTATACGCGTTCAGCGGTGCCGAACAGACGGCTGACAGACATGCAGGAGACTGATTGATGGCACGAGGAAGTTTTGGACCGATGGGTTTCCTGTGGCGCTGGCTGGTGGCGTTCGTGCTGGTCGCATTGAGCTTTAATCCCAGCGGTGTGTCCTACTACCACTGGGTCGTCGGCGACGAACCGGCGTCGATGCCGGTGATGCTGTTGTGCGGGCTGTTGCTGCTGGTGATGGTGGGGATCTACCTGCGCGCCACGTGGACCAGCATCGGCATGATCGGAATCGTTGCCTCGTTGGCCATTCTCGGCACCCTGGTGTGGGTGTTCGTTGACATCGGCTGGCTTTCGCTTGCCAGCGGGAACGTGGTGGGCTGGATCGCAATCGTCATTCTGTCGTTTATCATGGGCGTCGGCATGTCCTGGTCCCACGTGCAGCGCAAGGTTTCAGGTCAGCTGGATACCGACGACGTCGGCGATTGAGAGTGCATGGCCAGCTTGGAGTCGGTCGGCGCGGCGTCGCCGACGCATTCCGAAATTCAGACCCCGGCATGCAGGTTTGTCGGGGACGCCGCCCCGACCTACGCGAGATCGGGATCTTCTTCGTAAATTCCGGTTGACTCCGTTCAATGGCTGAAATTTTAATGAGGATGCATAAAGCGGGTTCAGACAAATAGTGCAAGCAGCAATGCGCCCAGGGCCGCGAACAGGAGCGATAGCCAGATCAGGGTTTTCCAGGGGAATGTGTTCTGCTGGACGTCTTCAAGCTGCTCGTGGATGTAGGCGCGCAGCAGTTCGGTATTGCGCGTATTGGCTTTGAAGATCGCGTCGAAGGCGTCGCCGATGACGGGGATCAATCCGCCGACGAATTCGATCATCATGTTGCGGATCATGCGGGCCTGGACCCGTTTGGGAGCATTGACACCACGGGCCTGTTTTAGCACGTAGAGCGAAAGCAGCAGGCCGGCGAAATCGCCAATGACCGGAACCAATCCGATCAGCGGGCTTAGCCCCAGCCGGAAGCCGGTAAACGGGATGCGGATGTTGCTGTCGGTGTAGTAGCTGAAGCGGTCGAGGCGGGCCAGCGTGGCTTCGTGCTCCTGGCGGTTGGGCTCGGTCATGAAAATAGGGTCCCGGCTGTAGTGCTCAACCAAAGAAGTATAGTCGAGTTGAACTCCGGCCTGGAAATGCTGCATCCGGGAACTGCGGCAGGGCGGCTTCGGGCTTGTGCCGGTATCCTTTGCGGGCCGTGCTTCGGGCCTGTGCTGCTGACGATTTGGCTGGTTTTGCCGTGTCATCCAGACTTTTGAAAGTGCCGGGCAAACGCCGCCTTAGGCCGGTTGCAGGGGCCGAGCGACCAGGGAGTCGCTTCTGCCAAAGGCGGTCAACTCGAAGCGTAAAACCGGATACCCTAGGCCCCTCCGACTCCGAAAACGGCCCGGCATGTCTCTCGATAACCCCATGATCACCGCAGTCCAGCGCTATTTGCTTGATCTTCAGGATCGCATTTGCGCGGCATTCGAGGCCTGCGATGGTCAGGCCCGGTTTCGCGAGGATTCGTGGGACCGTGCGCAGGGCGGCGGGGGGCGGACACGGGTGATTCACGACGGTGCGGTGTTTGAAAAGGGCGGGGTCAATTTTTCGTTGGTGCACGGCGATGCATTGCCGGCTGCGGCCAGTGCGCGGCGGCCGGAGCTGGCCGGGCGCAACTTCCAGGCGCTGGGTGTTTCCATCGTGATGCATCCGGTTAACCCGTATGTCCCGACCAGCCATGCCAATGTTCGCTTTTTTAGTGCCGAAAAGCCGGGCGAGCCGCCGGTGTGGTGGTTTGGCGGCGGTTTCGATCTGACGCCGTATTATCCGTTTGACGAGGATTGTCGCGATTGGCATGCGGCCGCTCTCGACCTGTGCCGGCCTTTTGGCGATGAGGTCTATCCGGCCCACAAAAAATGGTGCGACGAGTATTTCCATCTCAAGCATCGCAATGAGACCCGCGGAATTGGCGGGCTGTTTTTCGACGATCTGAATGAATGGGGCTTTGACAAGACCTTTGGCTACATGCGCGCGGTCGGCGACGGTTACCTGGCCGCCTACCGACCGATTGTCGAAAGGCGCCGCCAGGTCGGCTACGGTCTGCGGGAAGTCGATTTTCAGCGCTACCGGCGTGGACGCTACGTGGAGTTCAACCTGGTCTACGATCGTGGCACGCTGTTTGGGCTGCAGTCCGGTGGTCGCACCGAATCCATCCTGATGTCGCTGCCGGCGGTTGCCCACTGGCATTATGATTGGCAGCCGGAGGCCGGTTCGCCCGAAGCAGCGCTGGCCGATTACCTTGTGCCGCGCAACTGGCTCGATTGACTTC
>JAIVHD010000005.1 GCA_020201235.1 Lysobacteraceae bacterium | reverse complement strand
TTCTGATCGTGCCGCTGCTGGTCTGGTGCAGATTTGTCGACGCGATCATCTATGCCCTGGAACGATCCGACATCGCCATATGGATCCGGACCCTGTGGAAGTGGAGCGAAGTCGCTCTGGTTCTGGTCACGATCGGATTCATCGAGCGCAGCGCGCTGGGCGTGTTCGGCGCGCGGCTGCTGGTGACGGTGGTGGTTGCCGCCTGGCTGGCCTGGTGGTTCACGCGCTGGTACCGCGGCCGACTCGCCACACCGTCACGGGCACCTGTCCTGGCCGGCCTTGCCTTCGGCCTGCCGATGATGCTCAACGAACTGACTGCCGTGCTGTTCGCATTCGCCGACCGTGTTCTTCTTCGAAGTCTCACCGGAAGCTTCGTTGAGGTCGGCATCTACACGATCGGCTTCGGCCTGGCCATGGCCGTTACCGCAATCATGGGCCAGACGCTCAACGAGGCGTTCACTCCGACTGCCATCAGGCTCTACAGTACGCACGGGTCGGAAGCGGTGGTGGCCCTCAAGCGCGACATGCTCGACGTCTGGGTGCTGGCCGTCGCGCTGGTCACGGCCCTGCTACTGTGCGTCGGCCCGGATTTCTTTGTCATTCTTGCTGGCCCGGACAAGGCGGCCTCGGCCCCTGTTTTCATCGCCATTGCAATGACCATGTCGTGGTATTCGCTGTTTTCCATCGCCCAGTACGGGTTGCTTTTGCAGCGCCGGTCGCTGCGGTTCTTTCTGATCACGCTCTCAGCCGCGCTGTTCAACGTCGCGCTGAACATCCCGATGATCCTGGCCTGGGGCGTTGCCGGCGTGGTCGCAGCAACCGTGACGAGCTACGCCCTGCTGGCGAGCGTCCAGCTCTGGCAGTGCCCGGCCGAGCTGCGCTACCTGCCAGGCTGGCCGCGGATCGTCGGCAGCGCGCTGTTTGCCCCGGCGATGTATGCATTATTGACCCTGTCAGACGATCTTGGCGCGCAGAGCCCGCTGTCGAGACTGATCGTCGGCTCGCTCGCCATCGCCGTGCCGGCCCTGGTCTGGGCCGCATTCGACGACAGCTTGCGCCGTGGGGTTCGCCGCATTCTGGCCGCGCGCTCCAGCTCATGATCAGCCTGTATTCGCCACTGACGCTGGCTATTCTGGCCTCACTGCTGGCGCTGGTGGCTGCACGATTCTGCCGGCGCGTGCTGCTGAGTGCCGCGCTTTTGTTGGTCGTGCTTTTCCTTGGCCTTGCGACACCCCTGGGCGCCAACCTGCTGGTACGCGCGGTGGAGACGCAAACGCCGGTCGAGCGGCGCGCCATGCTCGAGGCCTGTCCGGAGGCCGCCAGCCTGGTGTTCCTTTCGGGCGGAATGCGCCGCCCGGCACGCGACCCGGACGACTTCGGCGCGCTGACCACCGAAACCCTGGACCGCGTCCTCACCCTGCAGGCACACAAGCCACCGAAGGATCTGCCGCTCGTCGTGTCGGGCGGCGGACCGTTCCGGGTTGGCGAAGCCGAGATCATTGCCGCGCTGATGGAAAGACTGGACATCGGTTCGCCGGATCTGCGCACCGAGACCCGCTCGACCAGCACCCGGACCAGCGCCTTTGAAGTCGCGCGACTGCTTGGGTCGGCCGAGCACCGCATCATCCTGGCAACCAGCGCCCTGCATCTGCCGCGGGCGACCTGGACCTTCCGCAAGGCAGGCTTCGAGGTCTGCCCCTGGCCACTCAACAGCCGCTACGTTGCGGTTCGTGGTCCAGCCGGGCTCTGGCCGCAATCAACGGCACTCGAAAAGTCCGAACGCGCGCTGTACGAACTGTTGGGTCAGATCTACTACCGCTTGAATCGAAAGCAAAACCTTCGCGAGCACGGCTCGCTCCTACGAAAACCAGGAGGCCCCGAACCCGTAGGAGCCTGCCCTGCAGGCGATTGCCCAGGCCCGGGCAAAATCTTCGCGAGCACGGCTCGCTCCTACGAAAACCAGGAGGCCCCGAACCCGTAGGCGCCTGCCCTGCAGGCGATTGCCCAGGCCCGGGCAAAATCCTCGCGAGCACGGCTCGCTCCTACGAAAACCAGGAGGCCCCGAGCTCGTAGGAGCCTGCCCTGCAGACGATTGCTCAGGCCCGGGCAAAATCCTCGCGAGCACGGCTCGCTCCTACGAAAACCAGGAGGCCCCGAGCTCGTAGGAGCCTGCCCTGCAGGCGATTGCTCAGGCCCGTGTAAAATCTTCGCGAGCAGGGCTCGCTCCTACGAAAATCGGGTGGCCCCGAGCGCGTAGTAGCCTGCCCTGCAGGCGAATGGTTGCTTACAAGCGCCCGTCGACAAGCTCCGGCGCAAGCGCCGCGCGGACATCGTAGAGCACGCCATCCTCGACCAGATATTCGCGCAGGCTGTGTTGCTGCTCAAGGAAAATCTTGTGCGACACGGCCAGGATAACGGCAACGTAGCCGCCCTTTTCGGGCGCGTCGACCAATGAGAGTCCGTACTCGTTGCTGGCCTCATCCGGATCGACCCATGGATCGTGCACGTCGACTTCCAGGCTGTATTTTTGCAGCTCGTGCACAATATCAATGGCCCGGGTATTGCGCAGGTCCGGACAATCCTCCTTGAAGCTCAGCCCCAGCACCAGCACCCGCGCCGTGGGTCCGTAGACGCCAGAGCGAGCCATCATCCGCACGACCTGGCCGGCCACGAAAAAGCCCATGCTGTCGTTGACCCGCCGGCCGGCCAGGATGACCTGTGGGTGGTAACCGATCGACTGCGCCTTGTGGGTGAGGTAGTAGGGGTCGACGCCGATGCAGTGGCCCCCGACCAGGCCGGGCTTGAACGGCAGGAAATTCCACTTGGTGCCCGCCGCGGCAAGCACGCTGGCGGTGTCCAGGCCCATGTGGGCGAACAGGATTGCCAGCTCGTTGACCAGCGCAATATTCAGGTCGCGTTGAATGTTTTCGATGACCTTGGCCGCCTCGGCCACGCGAATGCTCTGCGCCCGGTAGGTGCCGGCCCGGATGATGGTGCCATACAGACGATCGACGAATTCGGCCGCCTTCGGTGTGGAACCGGAGGTGACTTTCAGGATGTCGGTCAGTCGATGTTCGGCATCACCGGGGTTGATCCGTTCCGGGCTGTAGCCACAGTAGAAATGGCCCTCGTCGCTTTGCCCGTCCAGGTCCGGCCCGGCGTGGTAGCGAAGCCCGGAGGCCGACTCGAGAACGGGCACGCAATCCTCCTCGGTCGCACCCGGGTAGACCGTGGATTCGTAGATCACGATCGCACCGGGCTTCAGGTGCCGCCCGACCAGCCTGGATGCCGCAAGCAGCGGCCCCAGATCCGGCCGCTTGGCCGGGTCGATCGGTGTGGGCACCGAGACGATGAACACATCGCAGTCAGAGAGCGCCGATTCATCCCCGGTCAGGGTCAATTGCTCGGCCGATTCCAGCTCTTCCTTTGTGGTTTCCAGCGTCCGGTCGTTGCCCTGCCGGAGCTGATCGATGCGGTTGGCATTGATATCGAAACCTACGGTCGGGAAGTGTCGCGAAAAGTGCACGGCCAACGGCAATCCGACATAACCAAGTCCGATAACCGCCAGGCGCGAGCGCCCCGACGCCAGCCTGTCCAGAAACTCGTCGGGCATCATCAGCACTGGTAGTACTCCCGATACCAAGCCACAAATCGCTTGATGCCTTCGGCCACTGGCACGCTCGGCACGTAACCGGTCGCGTCGCGCAGGGCACCCACGTTCGCTGCGGATTCAGGCACGTCGCCGGCTTGCAGCGGCAGCATTTCCATTTCGGCCTTGCGCTCCAGGCAGGTCTCGAGCACCCGGATATATTCGAGCAGCTCAACCGGCTGTTCGTTGCCGATATTGAACAGGCGATAGGGCGCGTTGCTGCTCGCCGGATTCGGCCGGTCGCCGCGCCATTCCGGATCGCCCTTGGGAGGAATATTCATGACTCGCACAATGCCTTCGACGATGTCGTCGATGTAGGTGAAACTGCGTTTGTGACGGCCGTGGTTGAAGACCTGGATCGGTTCGCCGGCGAGCATCGCCCGGGTAAACAGGAACAGCGCCATGTCCGGCCGGCCCCAGGGCCCGTAGACGGTGAAGAATCGCAGTCCGGTCGACGGAATGCCGTACAGGTGGGCGTAGCTGTGCGCCATCATCTCGTTGGCCTTCTTGCTGGCGGCGTAGAGTGTCAGTGGATGTTCCGACGATTGGGTTTCAACAAACGGCATGCGGGTGTTAGCACCGTAGACCGAGCTGGTCGAGGCAAACACCAGATGTTCGACGGCGTGCTGTCGACAGCCTTCAAGCACGTGCAGGAACCCGGTCACGTTGCTCGATACGTACACGTGCGGGTTGGTCGCGGCATAGCGAACCCCGGCCTGGGCGGCCAGGTGGATCACCCGGCCCGGCCGGACCCGCTCGAACAGCGCGGCCATCGCGTCGCGATCGGCCAGGTCGGCATGCACGTGCTGGTACGCGTCGCGCGATTCAAGTCGCTTCAGGCGGGCCTTCTTGAGATTGACGTCGTAGTAGTCGTTCAGATTATCCAGGCCAACAACCTGTCGGCCATCGTCGAGTAATCGCCGCGCCACGTGCGAGCCGATGAAACCGGCCGTGCCGGTCACCAGCACGGGACGGTCCTCCGCAGCGCCCCGGACTGGGTGTGAAGCCTCACGCTGTGCCATGGCGCTGCTCCCGTTCGGCAAAGGGCGACTCGGACCGTTGCGCGTTTTCGATGACCCGCATCCCGCGCTTGCCCGCAAGCCATTCGGGCAGCAATTCGCTATAGACCGGTAGAAGTCGTTGGCCAACCGATCGCCAGTCGTAACGGCGGACGGCAAGGTCTCTTGCTGCCCGGCCGAGACGCTCACGAAGCGGCGCGTCGTCCAGCAAACGTTCCACGGCCCGGGCAAAATCCTCGGGGCGGTCGGCGATCAGCACATCCGTGCCGTCAACCATGCCGATGCCCTCAATACCCTTGGAGGTGCTGACGATGGCCTTGCCCATGGCCATTGCCTCGAGGACCTTCAGCCGCGTTCCACCGCCCAGCCGCAGCGGCACGATAAACACGGCTGCCTGGCGCAGACAGGCGTGCAGGTCGTCGACAAAGCCCCGCAGGCGAATTCGCGAGTCGATGCGATCTTCAGGGCTGTAGCCGTCACTGGAACCAACGACATCGAGGTGCAGCTTGCTGCGGTGCGCGAGCAACGGAAGGATGTCGCGGTCGAAGTGCTCGACCCCGTCACGATTGGGAAACCAGCCCATATGCCCGACAAACAGCAGCGACTCAGGCTTGGGCGGGGTATCGAAATCGGCCAGGAAACTTGCGGTATCGACGCCGTTGGGAATCACCGTAACATTCGCGTCGGGCGCGATCAAATGCAGCCGGTCGGCGTCGAGGCTCGAGCAGGCCAGCACGCGGTGCGCCGTTCGGCAGGCCGTGCTCTCGAATTGCTCCAGCCGGGCCATCTGGACGCGTAGCAGTGCGCGTCGCCAGAAGCCGGACTCAAGCTCGATGCGGTCCTGCAACAGCGCCGACTCGACATTGTGTTCGTTGAGCACGATCGGAATGCCTGCTGGCACCTCGGTCGCCAGGCCGGCAAGCGCCAGCATGTCCAGGTGCACCAGGTCGCATTGCCGGACTCGCCTGGAGAAAGCGCGACGCAGTGGCCCGGAGACATAGCGGATATCGAGCAGCGGCCTAGCGCTACCCAGCCACTTCAGGGCAATGCCCAACAACGGCCTGGGGCGAGCAAGCGCCGGGATATCGACGATTTCCACGTCGCACAGAAGGCGCCGGGCCTCCAGCGGCAAGGTCCCGGCATCTTCCGGGCGGCGCAACGACAGCAGCGTGACATCATGCACGCTGGCGGCTGCGCGCAGCAGATTCCAGGAACGCAACTGGTGGCCTTCCCTGGGCGGGAATGGCAGGCGACAGGTAACAAACAGCAAGCGCGACATCAGCGTCTCCAAAAGCCGCCGGGATGGCGTTGACCGAGCCAGGCGGCCGGCAGTGACACCATCGCGGCAAAATTGAGTAATAGAAAAGCGCCGGCCGCCGTGGCCAGCGGCACGCGCCGCGCCAACGCCGGCGCAAGCAAGGCCAGCACGGCGGTGCCGTAAGCCGTCAGCTGCAGCCAGAACGCCAGTTGCAGCCATGCCGCAGCACCGTGGACAACGCCCAGCAGCGATGACACGAGCGCCAAAACCAGGCCCCAGGGGGCGATCAGGCGCAGAAACTTGTGCGAAAACCAGGCAAAGAACACCCGATTGCGCTGCGGAACCAGCAGCCAGGGTGCACGCGCAAGCAACTGCCAGTTGCCGCTCAGGGTGCGCAGCTTGCGCCGAAACTCGGCGGAATCCGACATGGCAGCCGGCTCCCTGGCGACCGCGTCGTCGACGAAAACCAGGCGATGGCCTTGCCGTGCAATGTGCACCGGCGTCCACACATCATCGAGAATAAGCCCCGCCGGCATCGGCGTGAAAAGCGCTGTGCGGATGGCGTAGATCGCACCGGTGGCGGCGTGCGCCCAACCCAGCCTCGACTCGGCCCGCCGCAGCGCCGTCTCCAGCCGCCAGTACAGGCCGGTGGTCTCATCCGGGGCGAGCTCGAGCCGGCCGGCCGCCAGCCCGATCGAGGGCTGGTCAAAGGCGTCGACCAGCCGCCGCACGGCAAATGTCTCGAACGACTGGCGCGCGTCGGCAAATATCGTCAGTGGCGTGTCGACAAATACCATCGCGCGGCTGAGCGCTGCGGCCTTTCCGAGCGGAGTCGGCAGCCGCAGCAGACGAACCCGGTCATCGTTTACCTGCGCGACCCTCTCGGCGGTGCCGTCACTGCTTCCGTCGTCGACAACCAGCACATGGAGCAGATCGTCGGGATAGTGACTGGCCAGGACATTGTCGACGCGCTGGCGAATCCTCGTGGCCTCATTGCGCGTAGCGATCACCACCGTAACGCCGACAGTGACGCTGACGGGGACCGCCCCAGGCGCTGCCGATTTTTTTCGCGCCAGCGCGATAACCAGCGCCGGGTAGCCGGCGAAGGTCCAGACCACCAGTGCCAGAGACGCCAGAAACAACAGGCTCATGGCTGCCGCACCCAGGTATTGCGAAGCCAGTCATAGCCGCGGTCGCCGAACATCCGTTTGGGCAGGCCCAGCGCGTGGTGGCGAGCCCGAACTCGCCACGAGGCCAGACCGCGCCAGCGCAGAATCTGGCGGAACTGGTCCAGACCCACCTCGCGCGTGATCGCGACTCGTTCAATCAGGCTACCGGCCGGTGTGTTCTGGTTATTGCCGGGGGCCGAGCCGAACACGCTGCGGTAGCCGGCCGCGCCGGCCATCTCGATTTCACGCTTCCCGCCACGCCCGCCGGGCAGCGACAGTAGCACCACCTCACGCCCGGTGACCTGCTCCAGGAACTCGCGACTATGGGTCAGTTCAATCTCGAGCTCAGGCCGGGAAAGCGTGTTGAGGAAGCGGTGACTGACACCGTGCGACCCAATGACCATGCCGGCCCGCGAAATTCGGCGAAGCGCGCGATGATTGATCATCCCCGGCTTGCCGACAAAATCACGGGTCACGAAGAACACGGCCCCGAGACGGAGATCCTCCAGAATCGGCAGTGCCGTATCAATCAGACTGGCATCGCCGTCATCAAAGGTAATCAGCACCGGGTTGCAATAATCGCTGCCCCGGTCGTAACCATTATTCGGGCGCTCGATCGCGCACAGCGCTTCGCCAGCCACCGGCAGCCAGTAGGCCAGGTTGAACTCGCGCAAGCATTCGAGCTGCGCCCGAAACATGCCGGGCTTGACGCTGTAGCGCGGATCAAAATGCCCCCGCTCGTCCGGGTTGGCATGCAGGCCGTGGTACATCAGCACCAGGACCCGTCCTGGTGCCGGTATGTTCTCAGGCATCGATTGGATGATGACGCTCCTCGGAAATTCCGGCGAAATGAAGTTGCAGACCGCGCAGTCCCAACCCGGCATACAGCCAGAAGTGCGCGATCAACGGATAGTGGGTGAATCGGTCCCCGAATACATTGCCAATCAGCAGCGCCACGAAAGCGGCCAGCAGGCCGATCATGAAGCCGTAGTACAGACTGCCCGGTGAGGCGGCCCTGAAGCCGCGCCAGCACAGCCGCAATACAGCCAGCAACAACAGCGCGAGAATCAGGATGCCCACAATGCCTTTTTCCACCAGCTCGCGCAGGAAGAAGTTGTGCGTGTCCATCTCAAGCGGGTTGATCTCGGCGTGATGAAAGGTATGAAACCCGGAACCCAGCACGGGTTGCCTGGCGAATTCGTTCTTTGCGGTTTCCCAGAAAGCGAAGCGGTTCTCGGTGCTCTCGTCGCGCTCACCCTCGTCGATCGAGATGCTGTCAAATCGCTCGATTGCCGAGTTGGGCAGCACCAGCGGCATGACCAGCATGGCCAGCAAGGTCGGCACAACCAGCCGCATGCGAAAGCGCGGCAGCATGAACAGAAGGAGGCCCGCGGCGAGAATCGCGACATACGCGGTGCGCGAGTAACTCAAAACCACGCCGGCAACGGCCAGGCCGGCCGCCGCCAGACACAGCAAGCGCCATTTGTTGGAGGCCAGTGATCCGACGACGAAACCCAATGCCACCAGTGCCGCCGTGACGAAGAATGCGGCCATTTCGTTGGCCCCCAGTTCCATGAAGGTGCCGTTGATGCGAAGCTGATCGGAGTAGTGCCAGGCACCGACCGATGCATTCTGATCGCCGACCACGTAAAGCATGTACGGCAGCGGAATCAGCGATGCCAGGTAAAGTCGACGCCATCCGCGCCAGTCAGTTACGCTCATCTGCGCCAGGAAAAGAAACGACACCGCGATCAGATGATCCTTGAGGAACCGAACGTGTCCGGCCGGCTCGTCTACAAAATCAATGCCCCGGACCAGCGCCAGCAGGCTGAACAACATGTACACCATCATCCAGCCGTTGACGCTGGTCCCGCGTACCAGTCCGCCCCTGCAGCGCAACGCCATCAGCAGCGAGAGGGCGAACATCGCGTTGATGAAGTTCAGCCCGCCACCGAGGTTGGGGATGTACTGGAGATAGATGTTCTGCAGCGGAATCAGAACGACGAACAGATACAGCGGCCAGTTCTGCGGCCGCGTCCGCATGCGCCCGTGAGCCAGATGCCCGCTCAGCGGTATGCTGCTTGCTGCTGTCATGACGAAATGGCTTCCTGATAGATGCCGGCATAGCAGCGCGCCATGTGCGCGCTCGAATAGCGATTGCTGATGCGCTCGCTGGCCTCCGGCAAGGGTCCGGATGTAAAGCGCAGCGCCATCATGGCGTTGGTCAGCGCCCGCAGGTCATCGGCTGGCACCACCTGGCAACCGGCGATTCCGTCGAGCAGTTCACGCACCGCGCCGACGTCGCTTGCAATCACCGGGCAGCCGCAGGCCAGTGCCTCCAGAATAGAAATCGGCATGCCCTCGCGCAGTGAAGACAAAACAAACGCGTCCAGGCCTGGATACCAGTCCTCGAGGCTGTCCACGCAGCCACGGAAACCGATTTGCCCGGACAAGCCGAGGTCCTCGGCCAGGGCCTCCAACTCGCTACGCTGAGGCCCGTCACCGACGATCTCAAGACGAATCTCCAGGCCGCGCTCCCAGCATTTGCCGACGGCCCTGATCAGCAAGCCCAGGTTCTTCTCCGGCGACAGCCGGGCCGCAGTGCCCAGTTGCAGATAGCGTGCCCGATTGGCATTGCGCAAGCCTGTCTTCGGCCGATAACGGCTTGTGTCAATGCCGTTGTCCACCCGCCTGACCCGGCCAGAGTCAAGCCCCTGTTGCAGCAACTGCTTGACGATCAGCGGCGACACCGCGCAGACGCGCTTGAACTGCTTGAGCATGCGTGCCTCCAGCCAGTGATACAGCCTCAGGCGCCCACCCCCGTCGAGCCAGCCGTGCAGCGTGGCAATGCGTACCAGCGGCAGTCCGACCGAGGCCAGGCCGCCGTAGACCACCGACTTGTAATCGTGACAATGCAGCACGACTGGACCAGCACGACAGCTTGTCCTCAAGCGGCGACGCAGGTCGGCAATGCAGTACAGATCGAGCGCGCTCCGGCAATCCAGGCCTTCGGCATCCAGACCGCGTCGCAAGGCCTCATTGATCAGGACCGGCGGCGCCTGTCCGGTCGGCGCGAATACAATCAGCTGGGCCTGCCCGTGCAGCGCGCCGTGTTGCCGGCACAATTCGAGTACGACCTGCTCG
>JAIVHD010000369.1 GCA_020201235.1 Lysobacteraceae bacterium | reverse complement strand
CCTTCGCTTACGACCAGGAAGCGGCCTTGCTCGCCCTGGCGCTGGTATTGTTCCAGCCCGCGCTGGCGCCGGCGGATTTTGAAAACCAGCCGTTCGGGGCGGATGTCCAGCGCCGCCGGTAAGGCCGTCAGGGCGGCGCGCAGCCGGGCCTGGGCTTGGTGCGCATCAATCGTGGCCGGCGGTTCGTACTCCTGCACGTGCAGCCAGTCGCCGTCCTCGCTGCCGTAGATGTCCACGGCCAGCGCATATTCTGGAATGTCGGCATCGTAGACGCGGTAACAACGGACCGCCTCGCGCCTGAGCCACTTGCCGAGCTGGCGCCGGTTCTTGCGGATTCGATTGATCAGGTCCTCGGCCGGCAGGCGATCGGACCTGGCCGCATCGAGGCCGATTTCGAAACGTTCGAGTCGGCACTGGATCGGGCCGTTGTCCATTTGCCAGGTCCGGTCGGGTTTGAGTCCGACCTGGCAGCCCGAGCCGTTCAGAACCATGGCACGCCAGCCGGGGAAGTGCCGCCTGAGCGTCTCGCCGAGCCGGAGGTAGAGCGGCAAAAGTTCGTGCTGCTCGGCCAGGCGCTCGCCGTATGGCGGGTTGACCGCGACCAGTCCGCGCTCGCGACCGGTCGGCGGCCGGGCCTCGGCCAGCTCGCGCTGTTCGACCTGAATATAGTCGGCCAGCCCGGCGCGGCGAACATTGTCCTGGGCCAGCCCGGCCGCTTCGACATCGCGGTCGAAGGCGATGATCGGCGGAATTCGGGCGAGTCCCGCGTGTTGGCGTTCCAGCGCTTGGTCGATCAGGAGTTTCCAGGCAGGCTCATCGTGCCCGCGCCAGCGGTGAAAGCCGAAACGGGTGCGCAAAAGCCCGGGAGCCGAATCGCCCGCTATCCAGGCGGCCTCGATTGCAATCGTGGCAGAGCCTGCCATCGGGTCGCAAAAGCCGCCGCCGGCGGCGGCCAGTTCCGGCCAGTCGCCGCGCAGCAGAATCGCTGCGGCCAGGTTTTCCTTCAATGGCGCGACTGAATCGCTTCGGCGATAGCCACGGCGGTGCAGGCTTTCGCCGGAAAGGTCGATTGCGACCGTGACCTGTTCGCGCTGCATGTGGACGTTGATGCGCAGGTCGGGTTCGAGCGTATCGACCGACGGCCGCGCGCCGGTCCGTTCACGTAGTTGATCGACGATCGCGTCTTTGACCCGCTGCTCGGCAAAACGACTGTGACTGATGGCGGCCCGGATGCCCGTGAAATCGATCGCCAGCGTATGGTCCGGCCCCAGGTGCCTGGACCATTCGATGCCGCCAACGCCACGATAAAGCGCATCGTCGTCGCCGGCCTCAAATTCGGCCAGCGGCAGCAGCACGCGGTTGGCCACCCGCGACCACAGGCAAGCTCGGTAGGCACCGGCAAGATCGGCCTCGAACGCCACCCCGCCACGCCGCACGCGGACGGCCGCGAGGCCCATTGTTTTGAGCTCTTCGGCGAGCAGTTCCTCGAGGCCGCGTGGGGCGGTGGCGAACAGCGAGTGGGGTTGCAGCATGAAAACTTGTCCGTGCGGGATGACTCAGGCGACAGCATAGCCGGGATGGTTGCCGGCCGGACTGTTGCAGCACGTCGGCAGTGGCCGAAATGCCTCGCTGGATTTTTGGTGGAAAGCAGGGGTATGGTTGACTGTAGACACGAGCCTGGAACCGCCTCGCGACGGGTGATGAATAATCCGGCTTTTCCGCAGTAGTAGATCGACAATAGATCAGCGTTAAATCCGACAGGCTGCCAGTGCACCCCGCCGAACACTGTGTAACTTTGCGCGACGGAGACCGGGAAGGTCGGCTGTAGCCAAGTCATTGCCAGGGGCTTGAGCAGACATGAAAAAAGCCCGGCGCATGGCCGGGCTTTTTCAGTTTTGGTATCGGGCTTTTCGGGCCCGACGCTATTCGTGCACCCTGCCACTCATTCTGTAACGTTTGTCCTGCTGATATCGGCGGATTCGAAACCGTCGCTGAAGATTTCCTCGAGTCCGCAGCTTTGGACGCTGACATCGTCGATTCGCCAGCTATCGGCCGCCACTGAGCTGTCAGTGCCCAGGCGATAGCGGAACTGGATATTCAGCCCTTCCAGACCGGCGAGGTCGACCACCGTGCGGGTCCATCCCTGATCGCCGCACCAGGCATCCGAGCCGATCAGTGGGTTCTCGAATCGACCGTCGATCGGACCGGTATAGGGGTTGGTTTGCAGCCGTGCCGCCTCGACCTGGGTCCAGCTCTGGCCGGCGTCGCTTGAGTACTCAAGAATGCCGCCGTCAAAGCAGCCGGCACCGCCGTCTTCAAGACCGCGCTGTGCGTAATACTGCAAGGTCAGCAGATTGGCCGAGCCGGGCAGGGCAATGCTCGGCGAGACCAGTCGCTGGTCGCTGATGACAGCGACGTCATCGCTTTGCCATGCCGTCAGCGGGCTGTTGGCCTCGCTAATCTGACGAACCCAGGTATCGGGCCCGACGCTCGCGGAATGGGTCCAGCCATTGTCGCCGGACTCGATGTCGTCGAAGAAATGGATAATTTCGGTCGAGCCAATCGTACAATCGCCCGGTGCTGGCTGGGTGATAAACGAGAAAGTATCCGAAGTCGCCGCTGTGCCGCAGGCATTCGAAGGCGTGACTCGCCAGTAATACTCGGTACTGCTCTGCAGCGGTGCGGAGACGACCGTGCTTGCCGGGCCGCTAACAGTCTCGGAGTAGACAATGTTGGCAAAGCCGGGATCGGTCGCGATCTCGACCAGAAAATCGGTCGTGCCCTGGCTTGCCGGTGTTGACCACTCGAGCTGTGGCTGCAGGGTGGTGCCGGCACCGTTTGCCGGCGCGAGCAGGTCGACCGCGCCCGGCGCGACATCATTGAGCGTAAACGGAAGCGCTTGGTCGA
>JAIVHD010000150.1 GCA_020201235.1 Lysobacteraceae bacterium | reverse complement strand
ATCTGACGCTGGCCCGCCGAAAGATTCGACAAATCCGCGCTCAACTCAACCGGACGGTAAATGGAAAGGCGACGCCGATCAATCAATAGCTCGGGCGACGGGCCGGCAACGGTCTCGGGCGCTTCCAGATGAACCTCAGGCGCGACCGCCCCGGCATCGCTCGAAAAATCCGGCGCGCGGTCCCCGCCGCATGCGGCGAGAAGCAAAATAACGGTCAGCAAGGGCAGAAAACGCATGGCTTTTGACTCTGGTAAAACCAAGCTTTAGTGTAACCCCAGCGATTGTCCGTCGGTTCGCCAGCGACAGCCTCCAGGCCCCGTCGATGGTGCGTTGTGCGACCCGATCAAAAAAAACCCACTCCAACCGGCTTCCCGTCGCTACGATATAAGCATCAAACCGGGCTCGCCCGCCCTGGCCACAATCAACCATTTCGAGCCACGCCATGCACACCTCCTCAATGCTGCTGATCATTCTCGCTGCTGGCCTTGCCAGCCAGTGGATCGCCTGGATGTTGCGGCTGCCCGGAATCATTATCCTGATCATCGCTGGTCTGGTCCTCGGGCCGGTCACCGGCGTTTTGCCAGCTGCCGAGCACCCCGAGCAGTTCACCGAGCTGATCGGCTTGGGCGTGGCCATTATCCTGTTCGAGGGCGGCATGGATCTCAAGCTCGGCGAGTTTCGCCGGGTTGGCCACGGCATCGGTCGATTGACCCTGATCGGGCCGGTACTGGCCTGGCTGTTCGGCAGTCTGGCGGCGTACTACCTGGCCGGACTAAGCTGGCCGGTGTCTTGCGTGCTCGGTGCCATTCTGGTGGTAACCGGCCCGACGGTGATCGCACCCATGCTGCGGCAGGCCGGGCTCAACAACGAGTCGGCCTCGCTGCTCAAATGGGAAGGCATCGTCAACGATCCGATCGGGGTGTTACTGGCGGTGCTGGTCTTCCAATACTTCACCATCGCTGGCGAAACGCTGCTCGACACGCTTGGCGGGCTCGGGTCTGCGCTGGCCGTGGCCATCGTGCTCGGTGGTGCCGGTGGCTGGCTGACCGGTCACTTGTATCAGCGCGGCGGCGTTCCCGAGCATCTCAAGCCACCGATACTGATGGTGCTGGTGCTGGTCGTCCACTGGGCCAGTAACCTCGTGCAGCACGAGGCCGGACTGCTCAGCGTAACGCTGATGGGACTGGTGATCGGCAACATGCACCTCGGCGGTCGCGACGAACTGCGCCACTTCAAGGAAAACCTCACCGTAGTGCTGCTATCGGTGCTGTTCGTCATTATCCCGGCACAACTCAAAATCAGCCAGCTCGATCTGCTCGACTGGCGAGTCGCACTGTTCGTGGCCGCCGTGTTGTTCTTGGTCCGGCCGCTGACCATCTGGCTTGCCACCATCGGCGCACCGGTACGCCGCGAAGACCGCTTTCTGCTGGCCTGGATCGCACCGCGCGGGATCGTCGCGGCCGCTACCGCCGGCATTTTCGGCCCGGCTCTGGTCGCGGCCGGCTACAGTGACGCCGAGCTGCTCGTGCCGCTGGTCTTTCTGATTATTTTTGTCACCGTTCTGCTGCATGGCTTGACGCTGGGCACCCTGGCGCGTCACTTCGGGTTGGCCGCCAAGGATGACAACGGGCTGCTCATCGTCGGCGCTTCACCGTGGAGCTGCGAGTTGGCCGCACGGCTCGAAAAACTCGACATCAGCGTATTGATGGTCGACGGCGCGTACCGGCGTCTGCAGCCCGCACGCATGCTAGGTGTCAAGGTCTGGTATGGGGAAATCCTGTCCGAGGAGGCCGAGCACGACCTCGAACTGCAGGAAGTCGACAAGCTGCTGTGCTGCACCGAAAACGATTTCTACAATGCGCTGGTGTGCAAGGCCATGACCCAGCAATTCGGCAGCCACAGGGTGTTCCAGCTGGCCATGCACAAAGACAAAAATGACGACGATCCGGAAGTCAAACTCCAGCAGCGCGGCAATATGTTCGAACCCGAGCCCGACTGGACCGTACTGTATTTCGGACCGGACGCAGATGATGGCGCAGATGGCGACTCAGATGACGACGCAGATCAAGATCATGCGGACGACTGACCGGCACCCGCCGGGGTATGCCCGAGCGACGGGAGGCAACCCGCATTTTTGAGAGTCATTGCCAACCGGCCGCGGCAGTACCATTCATTCTGCTATAGTTGTAAAATCCGTACAACAGGAGTGGGATCATGGGCGCGCGTACATCGTGGAGTGGTTATTCCAGCCTCATTGTGTTTGCACTGCCGTTACTGATTGCCTTTCAGGCCAGTGCCAATAGCGACGCGTGCAGGCTGCCGGATCAGGATGTCGTGCTGATCGAAACGGTGCAACCACCGTATCCATACTTGGCGCATCTGTTTTGCATTGAGGGTCATGCCAAGTTCGAATTCACGATCCGGGCCGATGGCACGGTCGCCGATGTTGAACCGATTGACAGTGAGCCGGTCGGCGCTTTCGAAGGAACCGGCGATGTGCTTCGTTTCTGGCAATTTGAACCGCGCTGTATCGACGGCAAGGCGGTCGAGCGTAACGCCAGGCAGACCATTGAGTTCAAACTGAGCAGCCTGCCGTCCGGCCACTGTCCCGACCAGTTGCCGGAAGAAGTCCTGGATATGCGAATCGAGCTGACTGCACTCTACCAGCAGATCCAGGGTCGCATTCGGGACCCGAACGGCAACCTGAAGCCTCTTGCTGTCGAGTCGATGCTTGACGAGCCCTTCGCCAGCATCGAACGCGCCCACCGTCGTTATCTGAACGAGCGGCTGGAGTTTGAGCGCCAATGGCGTGTTCTCTCGCTGCGGAGCATCACCCTGGCACTCGAGCCGGCCAATCTGGCCAATGGCCGCCACCTGGAGCAGCTCCCGCCCGCCCTCGAGTACCTGGCCGAACAGCGCACCGAATTGTACTGGAAATGGCCAGATATTCAGCACGCGTTGAGCCGGGAGCTGATCGAGCTGGGCGAATCCACCGAGCTCGACGACACCGTCCGAAGCATGCTGATCGACCCGCACGCCCAGGCCCTGGCTGAGGGATTTGAACCCAACCATGCCATGATCTCGCTGGAACAAAGTCTGGTCAGTGAATATCGAGCGCTAATCGACTTTCTGCAAAATCACCGTCATGAATGGGAGGTCAAGGAAAACGCTCTTGAGTTTGCCGACCAACAGCTTTCACGCCAATACCGGCAGCAGCGCGATGCGATCAACGCCATTCACCACGCGTGGGACCGCAAATTCTTCATGCCGGAGCGGGTCTACTGGTCGGGAATTTAATCCAGACAAGCGTCCCCAAGCCTTCCCCGCAAGCGCGGGAGGCGCTTTTTAAGGCACCGCCTGCCATCGCGCAAGTCCCCGGCCGTGCGAGTCAGCACCGCTCTTGTTGCCTTCCCCCGCTTGCGGGGGAAGGCCGGGATGGGGACGGTTTCCCGGTCCAGGCCAATCCAGACATTCGGTACTCCTTTCGAGCGTGCTTGGAATCATTTTTGCTGACCCCGGTCGATGGACTAATGCAATCAGAAGCATTGCCACATTCAAGTCTCAAGTGCCGCAGCTACGAGGCGCGCGTAAAAGTGCTCCTTCAGGTTTGAAGGGCTTTGCAGCCCGAGCCTTTCCAGTTCGTCAGGAAATTTTCCCGGCTTGCCCTTCAACGCGGCGGCCAGCAGAGCCGGCTTGCTCTGCGACCACGTCTTAAGCGTGGTCAGCGCTGGAATCAGGCGTTGTTCGACTGCCGTAAAATCGCTGCCAAACGGATACTCCGGAAAAAGACCGCTTTCGACGAAGGGCTCGAATGCGTGCTCCAGCGCCTGGCGCGTGTTGTTTCTTGCCGAATCGGGGATGACCCAGTCCGGGTCGAGCTTGCCGGCTTTTTTAGCGGTTTCGGCCAGGTCGTCCTGAAACGCCGAATCGGTGATCCCGAGCATTTCCCGGATGCACTGTTCGTCGGTTTTGCCGCGCAGGTCGGCGATGCCGTATTCGGTCACGACCAGGTCGCGCAGGTGGCGCGGGATGGTGTTGTGCGGGTATTGCCAAACAACATTTGACGAGCTGTTGCCGTTGCTGTCGCGGCGCGCGCGCAGCATCAGGATCGAGCGGCCGTCGTCCATCGCGTGCGCCATGGCGACAAAGTTGTACTGGCCGCCGACGCCGGAAACCACCTGGTAATCTTCCAGGCCGTCGGATACAGCCGCTCCGGTGGCGGTCATCATCATGCAGGTGTTGACAAAGCGGGCGTGCCGGCGCTGTTCAATTTCCAGCGCCTCGCTGCCGCCGTAGAGCTGGTTGATGCGACCGACGCCGTGCATGCGAAAACGCGGCCGTTCGTCATCATCCAGGGCGTTGAGAAAGTTGTAGAACGGCTGGCTGCCGAGAAAAAAGCCGCCGTCCATCAGCGCGCCCCGACCAGCGTCTTTGAGGGTCATACCGGCATTGGCGCGGCGCATGATTGTGATGTCATCGAACACCTCGCGCTTGAGAATGCCGGCCTTGTAGAGGTGCATAAAGCCATCCAGAAACATCTCGCTGGCACCGAACAAGCCTTCTTGAAATTCGTGGTCATCGCCGATACCGGGCGGCACCTGTCGGCCGATCGCCTCGACCAGTTGTCGATACTTCGCATTGTCTGCGTGCCGCAGCATCAGGCTGTGCACCAGGCCGTCGCTTAGCGACCCGATGCCAATCTGCAGCGTTCCGCCATCGGCGATCAGCCGCCCGGCATGGAAACCGACCGCGAAGTCTTGTAGCGACCTGGACGTTAGCCGGCAGACGGTTGCGCTGGAGGTCAACAAGGTAGTCCAGGCGCGGATAATCAGCACCAAAGTGGCGCTCGATGATGGGCTTCATCAAGCGTTCCTGCAACCAGTGGCGAGATTGTGGAATATCCAGCGACAGCGCGGTCACGATCTCCAGCTCAATGTCCGGATCGTCGATTGCAAGCTGGTACAGCGCGTTGATCAGACGGTTTGGCTTGCCCAGGCCCAGCGGCAGGCCGACCACGATCCTGCGACCCACGCGTTCGACGATCTGCTCGGCAATCTGGCTGAAATTCGCCGTATTCACCACCCCACCTGCTGCGGTACCGCCCTGCCCCACGCCGGGTGGCCTCTGTTGACGGAGAAGTGATGAATCAGGTGGGGTAAACGTGTCTGCTCTGACTTCAACGGCATTCCCTTATGATGAGTACCCAATTTTTTCAATTGTAGACTGCTTATCCCTGTGACCGAACTTAATCAGATCGAAACGCCTGCCCTTCTGCTCGACAGCCGGCGCATGATGCGCAACATCCGGGCGCTGGAAAGCCGCCTGAAAACTCTGGGCACTGTCATTCGTCCGCACGTCAAGACCTGCAAGAGTATCGAAATCGGACGCCGCATGATCACCGGGGGCTCACCCGGCATCACCGTATCGACGCTGGCCGAGGCCGAAGCGTTTTTCCGGCACGGCATCGATGACCAAATCTACGCGGTCGGCATCGCGCCGGGCAAGCTGGCGCGCGTGGCCGGCCTGATGGGCCAGGGTCTGCGCCTGAAGATTATCCTGGACAATGCCGAAACCGCCGCGCGCGTAGTCGATGCCGCCAAGCGCCTCGGATGCCGCTACTCGGTGTTGCTGGAAATCGATTCCGACGGCCAGCGTGCGGGCTTCGAGGTTGGCGATCCGGAGCTTGTAGGCGCGGCGCAAACGCTCGACCAGGGCGGTTGCGAGGTGGCCGGTGTCATCACGCACATGGGTGCGGCCTACGCCTGCCGCGATGCCGGGGCCCTGATC
>JAIVHD010000149.1 GCA_020201235.1 Lysobacteraceae bacterium | reverse complement strand
GTACCCCGATCGTCAACCCGACGCTGAAGCTGGCTCAATACCAGTGGCCAGTGCAGTCCATCCGGGCGATTCGCTGGCCGAAGTCGCAAGAGAATGTCATTCTCGCGATTTTCCGCAAGCTCGATGATCGTCTCGGGCGCATGCACATCAATGCCGTGACGGCCCGATTGTTGGAACTGTTGCAAGAAAATGCCGACGCAAGCGGTCAAGATTGCCTGAAACACCTGGCCGCAGAAATTCAACACCCAGAACCTGCAAAGCTTGCCGAGCAAGGCAGCGAGTTGTTGAATTCTCTGCGCCAGAACGAGCTTGTACTCGGCGCGGAACTGCCGGGCCAGGCGCGCGGCACGAAACATCCGGTCGCATCAGAAACCAACAAAAAAAGGAACCCAATCTAATGAGTAACGTTACCGAATGGTATGACCGAATGACCGACCGTCTCCGATCGGCTGGTGACTGGGTCGCACCGCTGGGCCTGCGCCTATTGCTGGCGCATGAATTCTACAAGGCCGGCGTCATGAAAGCCGGGGTCGAGGGCACGCCGGGATGGTTCGCGGGCAAAGCCTTCCCAATACCGTTCGATTGGTTCCCGGCGTCTCTAAACTGGACCATGGTCACCTGGATCGAGATCCTGGCCGGCATCGCATTGGTCCTCGGCCTGTTTACCCGGTTCTTCGCGTTCTCGCTGGTCATGGTGACCACCATTGCCATCGTATCCACCCACTGGCCCGAGAGCTGGTCCAGCCTGGGGCAGTTATGGGAAGGGTACTCGGTCTCGCGCGTCGTCGAAGACGGTGAATTCCGCGGCAATTTCCGTGTCCCGATGCTGTTCCTGGCGATGCTGTTGCCGCTGGTTTTCATGGGCGGCGGCAAGCTGAGTCTTGACCACGCACTGCTCAAGCTGACCCAGCGCGGTGACTTGATCCACGAACGTCGCGGCGATTTCCTCGCGCTATCGCTGGCATTTTTGATCCCCGGTCTAATCTTTGTTTATCTGATTCCGATGTGGGGTATTGTTCTGATTATTGCCGCGATCGCTGCGGCCGTGTACAACCAGGTTCGCGGCTGATTAATAAATGGCGTCGACCCGATTGCCCTGCTCCCTGAGCAGGGCAATCAAACCCTCGGGTCCCGGCAAATGCAGGGCTCCGACGGCAACGACCGACCCTCCTTGATCGAGCAAAGCCTGAACCCGGTCGGCCATTTTCTTGTTTCGGTCGACGATTCCCGCTGATTTGAATTGCCAACGCGTGTCAGGACCGAGCCCCGCCAGGTCCCGTTCAGCCAGTTTCTGCAGTCCATCAAGATCACCGGCCCGATACGCTTCAATCAGATCTTCGAACGACGACCGGCCCTGCTCGAGATCGACGAGCGCCGCTTCCAGCATTTTGATGTGGGCCTGCTGCCCAAGCGCGACCACAAAGCCCAGCTGCTCCTCGAGCGTTTCGAGGGCGACCAATTCGGCACCCTGCCCAGCGGCTATTGAGGCCAGCGCCAAGTCCATGAACAATCCGGTCTCCGGCTGCGGAACCGCCAGGCTAACCGCGACCGCCCAGGGCTGCATCGATTGAATGGACTGCCGATCAAGGCCGCGACCGCCCAGAATCGACGCGACGCGCCGGTAAAGATCAGGCCCGATCCGCGCCTCCAATCGCTCGCCGTCCGGCAAGCGCGTGGCACGGTCGAGTGCCGCGAGCATCTCTTGATCTGGCACAAGTTCAAGCACCAACCGATCGGCCCGTGTTAGAGCCTGATCGAGCACCGGTGGAAAATCCAGCAGCCGCTGATCTTCGGAATGAACAGTCCCCAGCAGCCAGTTGATCTCGCCGTTCGGCGCTGTGACTGTGTAGAACACCTGAGCCTGTGCATGCAGGCTGACCAGGCAGAGCAGCATGACCAGCCGAGTTGCAAAAAGAGGTCTCGAGAGAATTCGCCACATTTTTGAAGTGTAGCAATACTTCTGCTTACCCCGGCTTATTCACCATCAATATTTTCTGAAGTTTGCTCCGGTAATCTGATAGCGTAACGATTGAAAAATCTGCCGAAACATTTTCATGATCGAAATAAAAACGCGCTTCCGCGGCTATTTGCCGGTGGTGGTCGATATCGAAACCGGCGGATTCAATGCCAAAACCGACGCCGTGCTTGAAATTGCCGCCTGCATCGTCGAAATAGACGACGACGGTCGCCTGACTCCAGGCGACTTGATCATGCGCCACGTAGCACCCTTCGAAGGTGCCAACCTCGAACCGGCCGCGCTTGAGTTCAATGGCATTCGTCCCGACCACCCGTTACGACTGGCAGTCTCCGAAAACCAGGCCTTGAACGACATTTTCCGGCCCATTCGCAGCCGGCTGCGCGAAACCGGATGCAAGCGTGCAATTCTGGTTGGCCACAACCCGTTTTTCGATTTGTCTTTCCTCAATGCCGCGATAGAACGCGTCAACTACAAACGCAACCCGTTTCATCCGTTTTCAAGCTTCGACACCGCGACCCTCGGCGGCCTTGCCTACGGCCAAACCGTGCTGGCACGAGCGGTACAGGCCGCCGGCCTGGAGTGGGACCCAGCCGAAGCCCATTCGGCACGCTACGATACCGAACGCACGGCGCAGCTATTCTGCACCGTAGTCAACCGTTGGGCCGAACTGGGCGGCCTCGATCCGGCGACCCTTGTGAAGGGCTGAGCATGGAAAGCTCAATGCTGAGCCACGCAAAGCCCCCAATCCCCCACCCGGCTATTTGGACCGGCCGTAACCGCCGCCACCGGGAGTTTTGACGGTCAGGCGCTGACCGGTTCCGGCATGCAGCGTGATTTTGGGCGGCAATGGCTCACCGTCCAGCAGATTTTCGCCCGAAACGCCATCGGCACCTCCTTGAAGGCCCCAGGGCGCGTGCCGACGACGCTCGGTAATCAGCGTCACC
>JAIVHD010000148.1 GCA_020201235.1 Lysobacteraceae bacterium | reverse complement strand
AAGCCCGGCGATTTTCATGCCGTGCCGTTCGAACTGCTCGCGATAGCCGTTGTTGAATTCGTAGCGATGGCGGTGGCGTTCGAAGATCTCGTCGCGGCCATAGAGCTTGCGCGCGCGGCTGCCGGACACCAGCAGGCAGCGCTGAGCGCCGAGACGCATCGTGCCGCCCAGGTCGCAACCCTCTTCGCGCAGTTGGCGCTGGCCTGTCTCGTCCATCCACTCGGTGATCAGGCCAATGACCGGGTGCGGGGTTTGCGGATCGATCTCGGTTGAATTGGCCTGCTCGAGGTGGCACACATTGCGCGCGAACTCGACCACCGCGGCCTGCAGGCCAAGACAGATGCCCAGGTACGGAATGTTGTTTTCGCGGGCGTAGCGTATCGCCTGCATCTTGCCTTCGAAGCCGCGCTCGCCGAAACCGCCCGGAACCAGAATGGCATCGACGCCGCGCAGGATCTCCAGGCCCTGCTGCTCGATCTGCTCGGACTCGACCGGCTTGATGCGCACCGTGACCCGATCGGCCAGCCCACCGGCCAGCAAGGCCTCGCTGAGCGACTTGTAGGCATCGGCGTGTTCGACGTACTTGCCGATCATCGCCACGGTGACCTCGTGTTCGGGCCGGGCGCGTCGCTCGACCACGTCTTCCCAGTCGGAAAGATCGGCCGCACCGGCCTTCAGGCCCAGCCGGTCAAGCACGATCCGGTCCAGCCCCTGGCGCTGGTAGAACAGCGGTATCTTGTAGATGTTGTCGACGTCGACGGCCGAAATCACGGCCTCCTGCACAACGTTGGTGAACAGCGCGATCTTTTTGCGCTCCGACTCCGACAGCATGCGCTCGCAGCGGCACAACAGCACATCCGGCTGGATGCCGATAGAGCGCAGCTCCTTAACCGAATGCTGGGTCGGCTTGGTCTTGATTTCCTCGGCTGCACGCAGATACGGGACCAGTGTCAAGTGGATGAACATGGCATTGCGACCGTACTCGCTTCCCAGCTGACGAATGGCTTCCAGAAACGGCAGCGATTCGATATCGCCGACCGTGCCGCCGATTTCAACCAGAGCGACGTCGTAGCCCTCGGCCGCCTGTTCGATCGAGTCCTTGATTTCGTCGGTGATGTGCGGAATGACCTGGACTGTCGAGCCCAGATATATCAGAGAAGCCATGAACAAATTCCGGATGCTTGAACTCGAAGTGAAAGAGTATAACCGCCGCTCACCGACCAGGTCGCGCAGCATCGGCAAGGCCCCGCGCCTGCGCGTGAATTTGGGAACCCTGCGGGCGATCACAAGCAGTCGAACCCTCGGCCCGGTCTATTCATCTTATTTATATATCGCTTTTGTATAATATATTTGTTTTGCATATGGTAAATTCATGACAACGGATGCACCGGCCGCGCCGCATTGATATACTCCAGACTGATGGGCTGTTCGAGCGGCCAAAATCCGGTCCGTTCAAGCCTCCTGCGATTAAGGTCCGTAAAAGGTGGCAGAGCATGCAATCCTCAATGCTCATCAACGACAGGGAGCCTCTGATTGAATCGCTTCAGAGCACAGTTCAATCCGATCCG
Source organism: Lysobacteraceae bacterium (assembly GCA_020201235.1). GTDB lineage: Bacteria > Pseudomonadota > Gammaproteobacteria > Xanthomonadales > Wenzhouxiangellaceae. The sequence goes on along the minus strand of JAIVHD010000148.1, from coordinate 2,510 downwards.
TTACAGCGTGTGTGATGTGGCCAAAATGACCGTAGCCCCTGCCATCAGCTCCGATACACCAGTCGCAGGCTCGGATTTTTCTGGAAAAAACGGATCGGCGATACGTCGCGTGCGCCACCGCATTTGCGGCACCTTTCTCCCGAACGACCCAATCGCGTCCCACAAGGCTGCAGCGACTGATCGCGCCGCCACCCGGGCATGGGCCGAGCGATTCAACCCGCGCTTTGGCTGCCGACCATGAACAGTGAAACGGGCAAAGCGTCGCCGCGACAAAGCACAGCACCCGGTCCGCATGGAACCCAGGTGATCAACCGCGACCAGATATCCGAGCTACATCAAGCGCACTCCGGCGCGCTTAAGGACGATGATCGCGCCCGGCTGATCCGCTCAAATGCAGACGGCAACAGTCACGCCGATCTGGAAGCGACCGTCCATGTCCTGCACAGCGACCGAATGACCATTGGCCGCTCCGGCGTTTGCGACATTCGTATCGAAGAACCCAGCATTTCATCGGAGCACGCCCGCCTGGTGCGATCGGAAGACGGCTGGCGGATTATCAACCTGCTGTCGACCAACGGCGTATTCATCAACGACGAAAAAGTGTTCTCCCACCGTCTCCAGGATCAGGATACTGTTCGGCTTGGACGCGTCGTGCTGCGCTTTCAGGAGCCGCAGGCGGTTCGCGACACGAAGCAGACCGGTTCGACACGCGCCTTCACATGGCTTGGCTGGGTCGCGGTTTCAATCCTGCTGATCGGCACCATCGTCTGGCTACTGCGTTACTAATGCAACGTTGGGGCCTATATTGGTAAGGCCCATCTGAATTTATGAGGCTCGTCTGAATCATGGAACGAATCGGACGTTACGAAATTGTTGGCGAGCTCGGGCGCGGCTCGATGTCGATTGTCTATGAAGCTTTCGACAGTCGAATCGATCGCCACCTGGCGATCAAGGTGCTGCGCGGACGTTATGCGCGCGATGTTACGGCACGTCAGCGATTTTTACGCGAGGCGCGCGCCGCCGGCGGTCTCGCGCATCCCAACATCATCACTGTTTTTGATGTCGGACAGAGCGACGGCTTACCCTACCTGGTCATGGAGCTGCTGCCCGGCGGCACGCTGGCCGACTGGCTGGCAAACAACCCGAACACCGCGCTGGAGACCGCGAGGCTGCTTGATCTGGCAGGCCAGCTTGCCTCGGCGCTGACGTATGCGCACCAGCACGGCGTGATCCATCGCGATATCAAGCCGGCCAACATTCATTACGAGGCCGAGGCCGGTCGAATCAAAGTGATGGATTTCGGCATTGCCGCGATCGACCGTGGCAATCAGCCGTCAGATACCCATCAACTCGTCGGAACCCCGACCCACATGGCACCCGAGCTATTGCTAGACGCGCCCGCCGACGAACGCTCGGATCTGTATTCGCTGGGCATTGTTCTGTATCAATTGCTGAGCGGTCGCTTGCCGTTTACGGCCAACAATTTCGAAGACCTGGCACAGCAAATTGTTTCGCATTCGACAGAGCCGTTGGCACCGATTCGTTCGGACACGCCACGAGAGCTGAGCGATCTGGTCTATCGCCTGATGGCGCTGGAGCCGCAATCACGCCCGGCCAGCGCCAGGCAAGTCCAGGAAGAGCTCGAAGAAATTCAGTCCGGTCTCAAGCGCGGCATCCTGCTGATGGTGCGCAATAAATCTGCTGCCTGGCGCTGGCCGCTGACGATTGGGGCTGGCGTCGCACTGGTCCTGACGCTCGGACTCTTCCAGATCTACACATCGCAGCAAAATGCGATGTCCGCAGCCACATTTGGCTACGGCGATGCGCTCGCCAGCCTGGTCGCCCAGGAAACCGCCGAAGCGCTGATCCTCGACGACACCAACGCATTGTCCGTCCTGGTCTCGGATTTTTCGGTCAATCCTCAAATTCGATACCTGCACATCACCGATGTTCCCGGCGTTGTCCAGGCCAGTACCAACCCGTACCTCAAGGGCGAGACAACGCCTGTTCTCAAAGGCGTTGCAATCGAACGGCAAGGCGGCAATGTGCTGGTCAGGAATTCAGACAGCGAACTGCTGGAATTTCGAGTTCCGATCCGCTTTCAGGCGCGCCGCGTCGGCGAGGTACGGCTGGGTCTGGATGCCGGCACGCTGGATGCGACCGCGACAACCACGCTTCGGATGCTGGCCGTCGTATTCTCGGTTTCGCTGCTGGCCGTGGTCGTCGGCCTGGGGTGGCTGACGCAACGTCAACACCGGGCACTGAAGCGGTTGGCCTGGGGGCTGCGTCGCTTATACCGCGGTCAAAGCGATTTCCGGCTCGATGACGAGCGCAGGGATGAGTTTGCCCATGTCTTTCAGCAATTCAACCGGCTGGCCGCGCATTTGGACCACCAGGCACGCGGGGTTTCCAGGCCAGGCGCGGAAAACGACCACAATACCGAGCACCAATCGGCGATCACCATCGCCGGGCGCGCCAACCAACCAGTGGAACAGACGCTCGATCTGTCC
>JAIVHD010000147.1:2977-5360 GCA_020201235.1 Lysobacteraceae bacterium | reverse complement strand
GGCTAAGTATACGGAAGTTTTTATGAATGTCAAGCTTTTCGTAAAAACTTCGTCAAAACATTTCTGGTTGGCACGTTCGCGATCTTGCTGCGACTAGCCGACAAATTATACGGACGTTTTTGCGAATGTCAAGCTTTCCGCAGAAAGATTTCCGGTCCGGCCAAGCCACGATGCGATCGTGACGAGGTGCCGAATTATAGAGACTTCCTCCCCTCTGTCAACAACTAATGACGCTTTTGTTGCTGCGCGGTTGATGCTCGCACCGCAGTGCGGCCTTCGCGCAACCCGTTCTTTCCGGCAAAAAGCTGCTTTGTAGCCGGTCCGGTTGCGGCCTGCCGATTGTCATGCCATTGCCATCGGGGGGTACACTTTGGGTTCATCCGGCAATAAGGCGGGGCACGCAGGCGCGCCGCAGGCTTTGTCCTGCTGACTCGCTACGCCATCCGGCACCGTCGCGGCAAAACAAACGAGAGAGGATCCTAATGAGCTGGCTTCTGGCTTTTCATATTATATTCGTCGTGACCTGGTTCGCCGGTCTGTTCTACCTGCCCCGGTTATTCGTTTATGCCGCGATGCACCCCGAGCCCGACGTGCAAGCGGTGCTGCTGGTGATGCAGCGCAAGCTCCTGGGGATTACGCATGTCGGCGGAGGATTGGCGGCGGCTTTCGGCCTGCTGATGGTCGCGGCGATGCCCGGCTACTACCTTTCGTTGGGCTGGCTGCACGCCAAGCTGGTGCTGGTCGCCGCGCTGATCGGTTACCACGTCTGGTGCTGGCACCTGGTCGGCCAATTCAGCCAGGGCTGCAACCGCCGAAGCCATATCTGGTATCGCTGGTTCAACGAGTTTCCAGCGCTGATGCTGGTCGCCATCGTATTGTTGGCTATCCTCAAGCCGTTTTGAATCGGGCTGTTCTGCGATACCAACCGTCGCGCCGAAGCCGGAGGGGTTTCGGCGGGCCGAATCGCTGCCGGTCAAATCGATCTGTTGAGCGATACCTGGCGAATGTAATCAGCAGTATTACCGGGTTGCTGACGGCGGCGTGGGCCAGCGGTATTCGGGATCGCCTGCAACTAGAAAATCGCCGTTGAGCGTGGTTGTACGAGCGTTATACAACATCGGCTTGCCGTCCGGTAGCCAGACCCGGCCGCCGGCCGCAGTCACGATCGCCTCGCCGGCTGCGGTATCCCACTCGCTGGTGGGACCCAGCCGCGGATAGAGATCGGCATCGCCGGCGGCGACCGAGCAAAACTTAAGCGCGCTGCCGCGGCTTAAACGGTCGTGCGGCCCGATCATTTTGAAATAGGCCTCGGTGCGCGGATTGGCGTGCGAGCGGCTACCCAGCACCACCGGCGGATCGGCCGGCGGCCGGCGCGTCGAGATGACCGTACTGCTGTTGTGGGCGGTCCAGCGTCGCGCTTCCTGACCAACGATGCCGGTATACACCGTGGCGCTTACCGGCACGGCAATGACGCCGATGATCGGCCGGTGGTTTTCGATCAGCGCGACGTTGATGGTGAACTCGCCGTTGCGCTTGATGAATTCGCGCGTGCCATCGAGCGGATCGACCACCCACAGGCGCTTCCAGCCAAGCCGTTCTTCCAGATCGATCCCGCCAGACTCCTCGCTGAGCACCGGGACCTCCGGTGTCAGCCGGGCCAGTTCTTCGATCAGGATGTCATGGCTGGCGGTGTCGGCCAGTGTCAGCGGACTTGCATCGTCTTTTTCGGAAACCCCGAAGTCTTCGCGGCGGTATATTTCAAGAATGGCTTCGGCCGCGCGGTTGCAGGCCGCGAGCAGGCCGGGAAGCAGTTGTTGTTCAGGTGTCTGGCTCATCATGGGTCGCCTGCTTGCTCGTTCCTGTGCCGAAGCAGGTCGCGTGCCATGTACAGCGCCGCGATGGTTCGACCCTCGGTACAGTCGTCGCGCTGGATCAGCTCAATCAGGTTATCGATTGGCCAGGCGATGACCGGAATTTCCTCCGGTTCGTCGCCTGGCAGCTTCGACGGATACAGGTCGCGCGCCAGCACGACGTGAGTCGAATGGGTCATGTAGCCTGGTGCCAGCGTCAGTTGCCCCAGCAATTCGAGGTCACGAGCGCCGAAGCCGACCTCTTCCTGCAATTCGCGATTGGCACCGTCGATATGGCTTTCTCCGGGCTCGAGGCGGCCCTTGGGCAAGCCCACCTCGTAGCGGTTGACGCCGCAGGCATATTCGCGAATCAGGAGCACGGTTTTTGGGTCCGGCATCGCAACAATAATCACCGCGCCGATGCCGCGGCTGATCAGCCGCTCGTAGACACGCCGCTCACCGTTGGCAAACTCCAGGTCCAGCGCCTCGACCTGAAACAGGCTTTTGTCCGGCCGGTCTTCGCGCTTGTGGAT
>JAIVHD010000147.1:0-2942 GCA_020201235.1 Lysobacteraceae bacterium | reverse complement strand
GGTCAATGCCGCAATGTCGAGAATGTTGACATCGCTTTCGATGACCGCATCCAGGCCGCCCGCTGCAAGCCGGTGGTAGGGATAGAAGTCGCCGTAACCGCGGGTGCGCGCCGCGAGTTCGACCAGCTTGCCGATTCGCGACCAGCCTTCAGAACGTGCCAGCGTTCGGACATTGCCCAGCGACAGGTCCATATCGTTGATCGAGGCCGGCTCGGCGACCGAGATCCGAGCGCCATTCAGCCAGGCACCGCCCCCGGCAACTGCCCAGGCGGTTTCATCAAATGCCGGGGCCGCCGACACGCCCAGTACCAATTCGCCGTCGACCATCAAACCGATCTGGACCGACCAGAACTCCAGTCCTCGAATAAAGCTGCGGGTGCCATCAATCGGATCGATCAGCCACAGGCACGCGTGATCTCCCGAGCGGCCGTATTCCTCGCCATAAATCGCATGCGCCGGAAAGGTGCCCGAGACGATCTCGCGGATCGCGGTTTCGCACTCGCGGTCGGCGCGCGTGACCGGACTGGCATCCTCCTTGGTCTCGATCTCGAGTGGCCGGCGAAAATAGGACAGCGCAATCGCCGACGCCTTTTCGGCCGCCTGCCGCGCAATCGCGAGGGCCTGGTCGAGGTCGATTTTCGTGTTTTGATCCTGCCTTGCGTTACTCATTGATACTCCATACAAGATTTTAGTGTGCCCTGCCGTGCGCTGATATTCGCGCTCTGGCATGGAAGCACAGATTACAACGCGCGACCCGGCTCATTGAATCGCGAAGCGGCCGGGCACAGCCACGGACTCATGCAATCAGAAGTATTGCATTAGAAGGAGCCTGTCGCGTCGGGGCCGCGCAAAACGACCACGCAGTCGACCCGTCCGGCGGCACGCGAACGATCGGCGCTGAAGGTCTCAACCGCCAGCGGACGCTCGCCGACCAGCCTCGCCAGCCAGTTCATCAAGTCCGGGAAGGCGGCCTGTTCAAAGACCACGCGGACCTCGCCACCAGCACCCGGCTCAATCCGCTTGAGCGCGCCGGCCAGTCCGGCGGCGCGTGCGCTCTGGTCGATAACCGAAAGCGCCGAACGCCCGCCCAAAGATCGATCCGGCTGCTCGTTTTGCCGCAATTGACGAACCTCGGGCGTGACCCGCTCGAGCCAGTCCTGAAGCGCCAGCTGGCCGGCAATCTGGTCGCGCAGTGCCTGACTGGAGCGCTGCATCGGCTCGATGACCAGCAGCCACACAAGCACGCCCGAAATCACCAGCAGCGCGGTCAAGATCAGTCGCTGCTCGCGCAGCTGCAAACGGTGCCAGAAGCCGATCATGATCGTCCGCCGGAAATCAGCAGGCGCGCGCGCGTGCCGTCGGTTGCGACCGTGATGTCGCGAACCGCCGCATTCATGCCTTGGGCCTCGAGCTGAGCCCGCAGGGCTTCGATATCAGCCAGGTCGGGTGTGGTCAGTTCAAGGTCGAGCTGCTCAGCGGCATACGAGATCGACTCCACCCGGAGACGGCCAGCGCCGCTGAACACCGGGCTGGCCTTGCCAACCAGCTGCACAAAGCGGTCGCGGCTGCCGCCACGCAGTTGCTGCAGCGCCCGCTCGGCCTGTGCGCGCGGCCGCTGCAGACTGGTAATGTCCGGAAACAGCGTGCTAAAGTGCCTTGCTACCGCAGCATCGCTGTGTGCGAGCTGCTGCTTCAGACGCACATACTCAATCCCCTGGCCGGCCAGCACCAGAACCAGCGCGAGCGCGGCCGCGATTGCAACAAAGCGCCGGCGCCGCGCGCCGTTGTTGCGATCCGATGGCGCGTAGTCGCCGACCATCAGATTGATCCCGGACTCAAGCGCGCCGCTTGCCAGCGTGGCCGGTGCCGATTTGCCGGCGTGCCGGACTTCAGGCTCGAAGCGCAGCAGTTGTTCAGGTGGCGAATCACCGATCCAGACCACGCGCGGATGCTCGCCTGCACTGGCGACCAGCTCGGGCAGGATGCTGTCCAGCAGCTCGGGTTCGAAGCGGTCAAATTGCAACGAACCGAAGCGTCCCAGGATGGCATCGCCGGAGCGCATCAGCACGACTTCACTGTCGCGCCAGGGTAGGCAAGCCGCATCTGGCACCATTCGTTGCGGCCGCGTAGGCAGCTTGTGCAGCCAGTCCTCGAGATCGTCGATCGCAACCACAAGGCAATCCAGGCGCCCATCCGGACGACGCCGCAGCGGCACAACGTGCTGGTTCTCGGCTTCGCCGGCGATGGCTTCCTCGGCCGCCCAGCGCAAAGCCTTGTGCATTCGAGCAGCGCTCATTTCAGGCAGATCGATGCTGATCACGCCACATTTGTCGGCCGGCACCAGAGCCATCAAGCGAGCACCCCCCACCCGGCCCTCGCCGTCGAGCTCCAGCGAGCCGCGTTCGAGACGCGAGACGTCGATCATCCGGGCACGCGAATCGGTCATGCTGCAATCCGGTTCAGTAGTTTAAGCCAGGCTGCCAGCGTGTGGCCCGCAGCGCACGGTGAATTTTCGGGCAGCCGATGCCGCAGCCCGCGCACGCGCCCCGCTCGTCGGGTTTTCGGGCCCTGCGGGCCTGTCGAGAACCTTGTTGTGATGATCGAGTCGTGTACGAGCCGGCTGAAATGCATATTTTTGCTCATTGTTACGGAATTCCCTGGCTCACATAACGAAAATCGGGCCCGCCGCCGCTGGCGTTGATCAGCCGGAAATAATCACGTGTCGTGCCATCCAGCTGGACCCGTGCCTGGGCCAGGAACCAGTCGCTGTCTACGCTCAGCCGCAGCGGCAGTTCAGCGCCATCAAGAAGCACAAATTCGGGCTGGTCCAGAGCCTGTTCGAGTTCGACAAACGGTCCTCGGGAGAGTATCGCACGGGCTGCTTCCAGCGACAGGCCGTCGACCATTGCAGCCAGCACTTCGGGTGCGGCCCGGTTCAGGTT
>JAIVHD010000146.1 GCA_020201235.1 Lysobacteraceae bacterium | reverse complement strand
CCGCGCGCGGCCACAACCGCGCCCTTTTCGAGTGCTGGTCGACGGTGTCACGGCTGGACGAATTCCGCGATCAGCCAGCGGATTTCCGACGCATGGTCGAACAGGAAATCGTCGATTTTCGACAATCCGGCGTTGACCTGGAAGATCAGCAGCGAACACGATTCGCCGAAATCAGTCTGCGCCTTTCTTCGCTCGGCAACACCTTTGGCAACCACGTGCTCGATGCAACCGAAGGCTGGTCGGAGCATTTCGAGAAGACCGCAGCGCTGGCCGGTTTGCCCGAAGGCGAACTCGCAACGCTGGCCGAGAATGCGCGCGCGGCCGGTGTCGAGGGCTGGCGCGCCGATTTATCCCATCCCTGCTACCACGCCATCATCACGCACGCCGACGACCGCGCCCTGCGCAGGCGTTTCTACCTGGCCCACAGCACCCGGGCTTCCAGCCAGGGACCGCGTGCCGGCCACGACAACAACGAGCCGATTGTCGCCGAAATTCTTAAATTGCGCGCCGAGCAGGCACACCTGCTGGGTTACCGCGACGCGACCGAGTTGAAGCTCTCTCGGCGAATGGCCGACAGCGCCGGATCGGTTCGCGACTTTCTCGACGACCTGGCCGCCCGGGCGCGACCGAGCGCGGTTGAGCAACTCGCACAATTGACCCGCTTTGCGCGCGATCACAACGGACCTGAGGTGCTCGAGCCGTGGGACATTGCCTACTATTCCGAAAAGCTGCGGGAACGGACGCTCGGCCTGAGCCAGGAAAAGCTCAAGCCCTGGTTCGAGCTGGAGCAAACGCTTGACGGGCTGTTCGAATTGATCGAAACGCTGTTCGGCGTTTCGCTGCGGCGCGACGATTCGGTCCCGACCTGGCACCCGGATGTGCGTTTTTACCGCTTGACCCTGCGCGACGGGGTGCCGCCGGCCGGCCTCTATCTCGATCTGTATGCGCGCAATCGCAAGCAGGGTGGCGCGTGGATGGACGTATGCCGCCAACGCATGAACATCGGCCCAAGGTCAAGGGCACCAATCGCGTTCCTGACCTGCAATTTCGCCAAACCGGGCGAGAGCCGCCCGAGCCTGCTCACGCACGATGATGTGGTGACCCTTTTTCATGAAACCGGGCATTGCCTGCATCATTTGCTCACGCGGGTCGACTGGCCTCCGGTTGCCGGCATTTCCGGGGTCGAGTGGGACGCGGTGGAATTGCCCAGCCAACTGCTCGAAGGCTGGGCCTGGGAACCGGACTATCTCGCCAAAGTCGCGCGCCACCATGAAACCGGCCAGCCGCTGCCGGCCGAATGGATCGAAGCGCTGGATCACGACCGCAAGTTCATGGGCGCCATTGCACTGCTCAGGCAAGTCGAGTTCGCACTGACCGACCTCGAGTTGCACGGCCTGCCGGCCGACTCGTTATCCGACCCGGTGGCCGAGACGGCAGTCGCCGCCGCCCAGCGGATTCATGCGCGGGTCGGGGTCACGCCAATGCCGGACTTCAACCGCTACCTGATGAGCTTCAGCCACCTGTTTGACGGCGGTTACGCGGCTGGCTATTACAGCTATCTGTGGGCTGAGCGGCTGGCGCGTGACGGCTTCGAAATGTTTCGTCGCAACGGTCTTTTCGACCCCGCCACCGGCCAGCAGTTGCGCCGCGCGATTCTCGAAACCGGCGGCAGCCGACCCATGAGTGAATCCTGGATGGCGTTCCGCGGCCGCGCCGCCGCGCTGGAACCGCTACTCAACGCTTACGGGATCGCGGCGTGAATCCGCGCGCCCCGCGATCCGAATGGGCGCGGATTGTTTATGCAACGCACAATTCGCTCAAGGGTTATCGACGCGTGTGGCTCGACGAGGCGGCATTCCGCACCCAAGTCGTCGGCCTGATCGCGTTGCTGCCGCTGGCGGCATGGCTTGCTCAAAGCTGGTTTCGTTTCGGACTTCTGATCGCGGCCTGGCTGCTGGTACTGGTCGCCGAACTGGGCAACTCGGCCATTGAGGCCGCGCTTGACCGCATCGGTCGAGAGCACCACGAGCTGACCGCCAAGGCCAAGGATGCCGGATCGGCCATGGTCATGACCGCCATGATCATCGCCGGTCTGGTCTGGCTGATGGCCATTATCGAAGGTTTCGGCTGACCGGCCAACACCCGTCGGGCGTCCGCGACGCGCCAATCCAGACCCGAAGCCCGCAAAAAAAAGCCCAAATCGGGGCCATTCTCAAGGTTTTTGTGTACAGCGCTTGAGTTTTGGAGCAGTTGATCTCATAATCGGAATCGAAATAGGGGAATATTCGCTCCATAACTCAATCAAAGGATTTCAGACATGCCCAGAATTCAATATGCTCAAGAAGGACAAGAAGCAGCCGGCGCAACCGAGGTTTACAAGCAGTTCAAAGAGGGCCTCGGTATGGTGCCCAATGTCGTCAAGCTGCTCGGACACTCCGGTGCGGCCACCCAAGCGCTCGGCACCATCCTCAACATTTACTACCAGCAGCTCGGCATAGACGCCAAAACACGCGAAATTGCCTACTTGACGGTCGCACGCTTCAACGATTGCGATTATTGCCAGGGGCATCACGTACCGGCCGGCAAACAGGCCGGATTGACCGACGACCAGATCGACCAGCTTGGCGAAAACGGCTTTGACAGTTCCGATTTCAGCGCAGGTGAGCGCGCGATCATCCGGTTTGCCTTCGAAACCAGCCGTGACGTCGAGGCCTCTGACGAGGCACTCGAAGCGCTGAAAGCGAATTACTCTCTCGAACAAATTGCCGAAATCGTGTTCGTCGTGGCAGCCGCCAACTTCATCCAGCGCGTCGGCAAGAACCTTGGGGCGGAACTCGAGGGATGAGCTCTCGAAATTCCATTCTGGTCCAGGCCGACGCCGCGTCGGCCTGGGCGCTCATCCGTCAGTTCCACAACCTTGACTGGGCCCAGCCGGTGATTGAGCAGTGC
>JAIVHD010000145.1 GCA_020201235.1 Lysobacteraceae bacterium | reverse complement strand
TTCGTAGAGCGTGCTGTCCGGATCATGAATCTGCGCGGAGAATTTCTTCAGCGCGCTCATGGCATCGCCCTGCGGCGGTGCCCCAACTTCGTTGTATTGCTTGCCAGGTGGCACCGTAACGTAGTGCCAGGGGTTGGCCGTAACCTGCCAGAATTCATCCGGGTCGGCGCGCATAAAATCCGGCCAGGTCGAAGCCTGCGCCAGGGTCTCGCGCCCGAGGATGGCGGTCACGCCGTGCCGCGTCTTTGGTGTCAGGTAACGCTCGGCGATTTCGGCCGAGACGCGATGCCCGGTCACACCCCATCCATGCGCCTGGCTGCACAGCAGCAGGGCACCCAGCAAAGCAATCCAGTTTTTCATTGGTGACAACCTGTTCCGATTCGGCGAGAATCCGGATGATAGGCGATCCGGGTGAGCTTTTGTTTCCATACCGAGGCTAACAGGCCGATCAGGAGGCCACCGAACCCGCCGGGACCGGCGCGAACGCCTTTGCCGAGCGCGTCCGCCAAACCCGCCTGATTCACCACGCCACCTGGCGGCACCTCGTGACGGCGGGGTGGTGCATAAAGCGGGCTATAGCATATGGCCGCCGACACCCGCCCGTGCTGGCGGAACCCTGGTCAATCCTGGGCCTGCGACTCCTCGAGATAACGGAAGAAATCAGAATCGGCACGCAGCATCAACGTGCTGTTCCCGCCCAGCGCACGGTAGCTTTCAAGCGTGCGGAAGAACGAGTAGAACTCCGGGTCGGCACCGAAGGCCTGGCCGTAGATGCGGGTTGCCTCAGCATCGGCGTTGCCGCGGATTTCCTCGGCCTCGCGTGCTGCCTCGGACTGAATCCTGCGCAGGTCGCGCTCCATGTTACCGAGAATCTCCTGGCTTCGGCCACGCCCCTCAGATCGAAACCGCTCGGCGATCGATTGGCGTTCGGCAATCATCCGGCTTTCAACCTGGCGTCGAACCGAGTCGATGTAGTTGACGCGCTTAATGCGCACATCGTCGAGCTCGATGCCGAGATCGGGCATGGAGTCGCGCGCGCGGGCAAGAATTTCCTCCTCCAGCAACTCACGACCAAGCTTGGGCTGCATCTCCAGGTTGACATCGCCGCGATCGGCCAGGGCCGGGTCGTCGAGTTCCTCGACATTGACCTCCCAGTCCTTGGAGCGAATGATTTCCTCGAGCTCGGTCGAGGACACCATGTCGCGCACGACTGAATCGACGATGTCATCGAGCCGGGTGCGCGCGCCCAGCTCATCGCGCACGCTGGTCAGAAACAGCAGCGGATCGGCGATCCGCCAGCGCGCGGTGGTATCGACCAGGATGAACTCGCGCCCCAGCGTCGGAATCTGCGTAACGTCGCCGTCCCAGACCAGCAGGCGCTTGTCGAAGTATCGCACCTGCTGCCACGGCAGCTTAAACTTCAGGCCCGGCTCGGTCACGACGTCGCCCATGGGCTGGCCGAACTGCACAATGATGGCCTGCTCGGCCTCATCGACGGTATACAGGACGAAGTTTCCGAACGCCACCAGAACAATGGCGATGATTGCAAAGACGGCCGGCTTCATTGTTCACCCCCGGCCGCACGCGCGGCCTGGCGGTTGACATTGAGCAGCGGCAACGGCCCGGCCTGGCCGTCCTGGACGACCAGGATCTGGCCGATGCCCGGCAGCACCTCGTTGAGCGTTTCCAGGTATAGGCGCGAGCGGGTAACATCCGGCGCCTGCTGGTATTCGGCCAGCACGGCCGAGAATCGCACACTCTCGCCAAGCGCGCGGTTGACCCGTTCGGTAGCGTAGCCTTGGGCCTCGGCCACGGTCCTCAATGCAGCACCCTCGGCGTTGGGGATTTCCTGGTTGACGCGCTTTTGCGCTTCGTTGATCATGCGCTCGCGCTCCTGGCGGGCCTCGTTGACTTCATTGAAGGCTGGCTGCACGGCTGGTGGCGGCACCACGTCCTGCATTTCGACCGTGCTGATCCGAATGCCGGCGTCGTAGTCGTCCATCAGCGTCTGGATTTCCTCGCCCGCGCGCTGCTGGATTTCCACCCGGCCAATGGTCAGGACTTCCGAACCGAGCATGTTGCCGACGATTCGGCGCATGACTGATTCGGAAATGTCGCGCAGCGTTCGGGTCGGCTCGCGCATCTGGTACAGGAACTTGATCGGGTCGTTAATGCGATACTGCACGACCCACTCGACGTCGATCATATTCAGATCGCCGGTTAGCATCAGCGATTCGTCCTCGAACTGCTGCGGGCTGTAGGCGGTTCGTCCACTGGCGCGCGTGCCCTCCGTCCTGAATCCAAATTCCTGCTTGAGGACGCGCTCGGTGGCCACGAACTGCACCTGGTCGATACCGAACGGCAGCTTGAAGTGCAGCCCGGGATCGTTAATGCCGATGACTGCGCCAAAGCGCTTGACGACCGCGCGCTCTTCGGGCTGGACGGTGTAGAACGAAGTCATGGCCGCCCAGATCAGACCCAGCACGATGATCGCACCGATGATCAGCGACCCCGACGGCCCGCCTCCACGGCGGCCGAGACGCTCGAGCATTTCGGTCAGGTCGGGTGGGCCCTGCGGGCTGCCCCCGTTGGTTTTTACAGATTGGATCATTCCTGAAAGTCCCTTGAAACGAAGTCGCCCAGTCTAACAATTTCCGCTGCTTGGGCCAGATTTCCCGCTCTTTTTCGTTAAATAGGCCCACTATTCGCCTCAAAAGATCGAAAAATCTGGCTCCAACCGGACTTTCCCTCGCTACGATCGGTCAAGTCCGACAGGCTGCTAGTAACTTTGGCGTTGCATGCGGAACCGCCGGTTCAACTTTACGTGCCGGACCCTTGCCGGCGGGTGCTCAGCCGACAGCGCGTCCCGATGCTGCACGCGTGCAGCATCCAAAAGTCCAACAACAGGCCAGTCATGGAGTACAGACCACAATGAACGATGACCGGAATCAAGTCATTTCGATCCGCGAGCTGGACATCCGAAGCCTGGCCGTAATGGGGCTCGCTTTCGGCCTCGTTGCCAGCCTGGTTTCGCTGGGCATTCTCGCCTATGTGCTGGCCGGCGCTTCAACCACGCCGAACTGGGTCGAGCTCAACGCGGGGCTGCTTTCGCTGAAACTAAATCACCCCGTGCCGGCCGGCTTGCTGTACGCCTGGCCGGTGATTTCGGCGCTTGGCAACGCACTGCTTTTTGCCCTAGTGGCGGCGCTATACAACGCCATGGCAAGGCTGTTAGGCCCGGTCCGGTGCCGAATCTCGCACTGACGCCGCAACGGGGCCTGCAATCCGCTGGGCTACGGGCAATATCACCGCCGAAACCGGGCTATTCCAGACTTTCGATGAAGCGGTTTGCCTCGGCAATCGACTCGCGCATGGCCACCAGCAGCGCCTCGGTTTCACTCTCGATCGCGCCGAATTCGCTGCGAATCGCGGTCACCGCCATCGAATTCAGGTTGTGTTTGAGAAACAACACCTGGTCCTCAAACGATTGCAACACCGGCGCGATGCTGCGCTCGGCCCGGCGCATGGCCTGCATCATGGTGCTGTAGCGGGTTCGGGTCTGCTCAAGCAAATCTGCGCTTTTGGCCTTCAAGTCCGCGCTGGAATAGCGCTCCAGCTCCTCTTCCCATTCGGCAAACAGATCGCCAGCGACGGATTCGACCGCCTCGATGCGATTACCGACCGCCCCAGCGCGGTTGACGCTCCGTTGGTATTCACGGTTCAGCCCTCGGTAGGCGCGCTCCAGATCGCCGCCATCGAATTCAACCACTGAGCGAAAACGCTCCAGCGTCGTCTGAAACTGCTCGCCGGCCTCGTCCTGAGCCTCGCTGGCGGCCTCCACGCGGGAGGCCAGGATGCCGCGCTTTTCGATGCCCACAGCTTCCAGCGCTTGGTATTGGATGGTCTGACAACCGGCCAGCGTAGAAAAAAGCACGAAAGACAGGATCGATCGGATCAAAGCCGTAATGTGGAGCATCGGCGCAAGCTTCCTGAGTGGTCTCGACTGAAACTATAGCGCAGCCGCCGTCCGCGTCGTCACCCGATGCCCGGCCAATGAGGGGATTCGAACGCTTCGCATCGCTTAATGTTCCCTTTATACGCCGTCGTGAATCAGGTGGATTAATATCGACCGCACGCGCGACCCACGCGGTTGCGAATGAAAAAACGCCCCGGAGGTCGGGGCGCTTGCTGCCGGAGTCAAATTCAAGGGCAATGCCATGCTCGCTCTTTTTGCGGCCTGGAGATCGCTCCTAACGGCCAAGCTCGGTCGGTAGCGGCGGCACCGGGGGTACCGGCGACTGGTCGGTTTCCAGTTCGGCCAGAATGTGCTCGATGGCGCGTTCGAGTTGGGTGTCGAGGCCGTTGTTGGTGGCGACCGGATCGAGCTTGACCTCGATATCGGGTGCCACGCCTTCGTTTTCGACTGTCCAGTTGCCATCAGCGTCCACAAATCTGAAGAATGGCACGGTCATGAAACCACCATCGACCAGGGCCGGGTTAGCCGAGATTCCGATCAAACCGCCCCAGGTGCGGGTGCCGATCAATTTGCCGATCCCCAGGTGCCGAAACGAATAGGGCAGGTAGTCGCCGCCCGAACCGGCATCCTGATCGATCAGCATGACCTTGGGTCCGTGCAGCGCGCCGGCTGGCGTGTTGTACGGCATGCCGTCGCGGTCTTTCCAGGTCGAAAGGTGACGACGCGAGAGGACTTCGGTGATGTAGTTGGCCGCCTGGCCGCCGCCGTTGGCGCGCTCGTCGATAATCAAGGCTTCCTTGTCGATCTGGTTAAAGAACATGCGGTTAAAAAACGAATAGCCGGCACCAGCGGTATTGGGCAGGTAGACATAGCCGACCCGGCCGTCGCTTGCCTCGGCAACCCGCTTGCGGTTGCTCTCGATCCAGGCCCACAGGCGCAGTGCACCCTCCCTGTAGCCTTTGGAACAGGTTGTCATTGGCTGTCAGCGGCTTGCCGTTGACCGCCAGGATGTATTCGCCCTCGGTCGCCTCGTTGCCCGGCTCGGTCAGCGGGCCCCTGAGAAACGGATTCCAGGACTCGCCCGAATACACGCGCGCCAAGCGGTAGCGGCCGTTCTCGATCGTGAAGTTTGCGCCCAGCAGACCGACATCGATGCCGTTTTCGCGATGAATATCGCCGCCGCCAGCACGGTTGTGGCCGGCCTGCAATTCGGCGATCATCTCGACCAGGATGGCGTTCAGGTCTTCACGCCGACCGGCGTGGTCGACCATGGGCCGGTACTGATCGTACACCGAGGCCCAATCCAGGCCGTGCAGATTGTCGGCATAAAAGTATTGCTGCTGCATGCGCCAGGCCTCGTCGAAGATCTGGGCCCATTCGGCACGCGGGTCGACGCGCATGCGCAGGCCACCGGTATCCAGTGCTTCGGGCTTGATCTCCTTGTCGATCTCGGCAATCGACAGGCCGTTGCCGTTCATCTGCAGGATCATGTGCTTGCCGGCCGCAGCAATGCGATAGGATTGCACGCCGCGCAGCACATTGCTGTCCTCGCGCTCTTCAAAATCAAAGCGCTTGAGCTGGTTGTCGGCCGCTGCCGATTGGCCGGGCGGCAAATTGGCTTTGCCCGGCTGCGGGGCTTCGATGTAATACAGCTTGCCGTCGGCGGCGACCTGCAGCGAACGGTAATTGCCTTCGGCGACTGGCAGCCCGATGATGCGTGCCTGGAGGCCTTCGAAGTCGATCACGACCTTCGGCGTTTGTTTTTCTTGTTTCTTTTCTTCGGTGTTCTCATCGTCGTCTTTGTCGTTCTCGCGCTTGGCCTCGTCGCCGCTGTCCTCAGCCGCTTTGCCGTCGACTTCCTCGTCACCGGTTTCCGGTGCCAGCGGCGATACGCCGTCGGCGGTCAGTACCGCAGCGTAAAGCCCGGCGCGGTAGGGATGTTCCTGGCTGGTCATGTTCAGCCCCACCTGCATCGGGCCCGAATTGGTCGAGGCGGCGAAGTACAGGTACTTGCCTTCGGGGTCGAAGGCCGGCGAGGCGACATCGACCATGCCGTCGGTGATGACGGCAGATTGGCCGCCATCAAAGTCATACACGACAAGATCGGCGTGGAAATTCGGCTGCTCCAGGTTGTAGGCCAGCCAGCGCCCGTCGGGTGAAAAGGCGACGTCGAAATCGGCGCGGCGCGTATTGGTCGCAATGGTCGTCACGTCGCTGTCGTCCAGCGAGATGAAGTGCAGGCCAAGGTGGTTGTCGCTGAATACGATGCGACCGGTGTCGGCGTGCCAGGCCTCCAGTTCGTAGAAGTCGTCACCCAGCTCGAACGACTGCGTCTCTTGCATGCCCCGCTGGTCGGCAATCTTCAGGCTCTGGCCGTCCAGCGACTCGACAATCCAGGCCAATTGCAACCCGTCGGGCGACCACAGCGCCGGGTATTCGCGCACGCCTGGGGTATTGCTGATATTGCGCGTAGAGCCCTTGTCGGCCGGCACCGTGAAGACTTCACCGCGCGCGGTGATCAAGGCGCGCTTGCCGTTGGGTGAAAGATCGATACCCTGGATATTGCCTGCCAGCGAATCCCATGCCGGTCGCAGCTGCGGCAGATCCGGGTTGAGCGCAATCTCAAGCGTCGTGACCTCGCCGGATACCAGGTCAAGCTGCTTGAGATAGCCGCCAGTCTCGTAAACGACGGTGTCGCCGTGTCCGGCTGCGGCCAGGATGTCGAACTCCGATTCGTCGGTCAGCTTGTCGATGCTGCCCGGGGCCGGATTGAAACGGAACAGGTTGAAATTCTTGTCTTCGCGGTCCGAGAGAAAATAGACCTGACCGGCCAGCCAGAAAATGTTGAAATCGGTGACGCGCTCGCCGGCCACGTCAATAACGGTCTGGTCTTCGATATCCAGCACGCGGATCGACGGCGTGGTGCCGCCGCGGTAGCCCTTCCAACCGGCGGAGCCGCCAAACAGGCCGTTGTAGCCGGAGCCGTAGTCGATGTAGGCCAGGCGCCCGGCTTTTTCGTCGTAAGCACCGCGAAAAAAGCGCGCCTCCATCTGCTTTTTCGGCAGGCCGCCGTCGAGGCTTGCATGGTAAAGCTGGCCGGAGCGGCCGTGGTCGGTCTCGCGGCCGGAGACAAACGCCACGGCGCTGCCGTCGGGCAGCCAGTCGACCGGGGTGTCGGTGCCCGGGTGCCAGGTCAGGCGCTGCGGCTGACCACCTTCGACCGAAATCACGTAAACATCGGTATTGCCTTCGTATTCCGCAGCAAATGTGATCTGGCGACCATCAGGCGAGAAGATCGGGCTGTTTTCCTCGGCCGGGTGACTGGTTAGCCGGCGCGGATCGCGGCCATCACGCCCGGCCAGCCACAGGTCGCCGGCATACACAAACACCAGATGCGAATCCGAGATATCGGGGTCGCGAAGCAGCCGTGTCGGGTCGTTTTGCGCGGCCAGCGCGCCGCTCAGGCTGAGTCCGGCCAGCAGGGTTAGCAATACACGATGCATGGATCTCTCCGTTCAAATCGGGGCCGTGCATCATACGACACTGGCCACCATGCCGGTCATGTGCCGGATGGCACCCCTCGGAGACTGGATTGCGTGACCGAGCGAAACGCCGCAGACACGGGGCCTGCGGTACCACAGTATTGACGTTGCTGTCGATCATGGACGAATCCGCCTGCGGCGTTAAGGTGACTCGACGTAGAACAACTATGCCTTCGTCATCTTGCCTTGCAGGCGAATCCGTCCGGAGCCCTGAATGTGGCAATACTTCTGATTGCATTAGTAACGCTGATCTACTGCAGAAACCCGGATTGGGCCAGAGTCCCCGCGCTTGTTCGTTAAATAGGCCCGCAATTGGCCTCAAAAAATCGAAAAATCTGGCTCCAATCGGCCTTTCCCTCGCTACGATCGGTTCAGTCCGACAGGCCCATAGCCGCCTCAAAGATCGAGAAATCCGACTCCAGCCGGCCTTTCCCTTAAGCTCGCCATATTGACCACCCGATTTACCGCAGCGGCCCCTTGCCTGCAGCTTCAACCGGGCTTTAACACATCGTTCGGGCACAAGGCACGAATGTCGCGGTGGCGAATGCACGCGACCTGGTTGCCGTTTTCCAGCGTTTCCAGCGGCGGCTCGCGCTCGCTGCAGGCGGGGATCGCAAACGGGCAGCGGGTTCGAAACACGCAACCTGACGGCGGATTCGTGGGCGATGGCGGCTCGCCGCCCAGAGATCTGCGTGCACGCGCACGTTCGGCGACCGGATCGGGGATTGGCACCGATTCGATCAGCGCCCGTGTGTACGGGTGTGCCGGCCGGCGATAAATGCTTTGACTGTCGGCAACTTCCATCACCCGCCCCATGTACATGACCAGCACGCGATTGGACACATGACGCACCACAGACAGATCATGGGCGATGAAGATCAGCGAAAGCTGGAGCTTTTTCTGCAGTTCTTTCAACAGGTTGACAATCTGGGCCTGGATCGAGACATCGAGTGCGCTGACCGGTTCGTCGCACACCACCAGACGCGGATTGACCACCAGCGCCCGCGCGATGCCAATGCGCTGGCACTGGCCGCCGGAGAAT
>JAIVHD010000144.1 GCA_020201235.1 Lysobacteraceae bacterium | reverse complement strand
GGGTCGCGAAGCGTTGCGGGCCGAAGGCGAGGGCGAACTGGAGCGAGCCGAGCAGCTGCTGGAGCGCGCCATGAGGATTGACGCCCGCGACCCGGCAATCCTGCAGCAGATGGCAGAACTGCAGCTCGCACGCGGCCGATTCGACCAGGCCGAGAGCTTCGCCAGCCGTTCTTTCGAGTTGGGTCCCCGAGTGGGGGAAATCTGCCAGCGTAGTCTTCGCGTCCTGATCATCGTGCATGAGCGCAACAGTCAGTGGGACCAGGCCCACCTTGCGCGCGATCGGCTCGAAGATTGCCGGGTCGCGCCACCCGAACGGTTCTGAGCGCGGTGGCGACCATGTCGAATGCCCCGGCTCACTGGCAGCGGCCGTCCACATCATTTTTGCGGACTCTACTCTGGGTTCGCTCTCAATGGGCTTCTCCATCGGTTTACGGCGCACCGACCGCCAACGCCTCGTCGTTTGGCCGCTGCGAAAAAATCGGGCAGCGCCGGCCAGGAACGATCGCGTGAGCGAGGAACTGGCGCTTCAATTTGACGTGCGCGGCCCGCTGGCCGGCCTGCTCAGCGATTTTCAGCCGCGGCCCGGCCAAATCAAGCTTGCCGAACGAATAGCGGACTGTCTCGACCAGCGAACCGACTTGGTTGCCGAGGCTGCCACCGGTACCGGCAAGACGCTGGCCTACCTCCTGCCGGCGCTGACTGCGCCGGGCAAGGTCATCATCTCGACCGGAACCCTGAACCTGCAGGACCAGCTATTCCAGCGCGATCTGCCGCTGGCCCTCAAGGCCACCGGTGTGGAGCGATCAGTCGCCCTGTTGAAGGGCCGCGCTAACTATCTTTGCCCGCAACGCCTGCAGCAGGCCGATGACGGCCCCGGCGCGCTCGACGACGAAACCCGCGATCATCTGGCACAGGTCCGGCGCTGGGCCGGGCGTACCACCCGCGGCGAAATCCGCGAGCTGGGAGGCATTTCCGAGCGTGCGCGGGTCTGGCCGCTGGTGACCTCGACGATCGATAACTGCCTGGGCTCGGACTGTCCCAAAATCAACGACTGCCCGGTTCTTAAGGCCCGCCGTCGCGCCCAGGACGCCGATGTCGTGGTTGTCAACCATCACTTGCTGTTTGCCGACCTGGCGCTGAAGCAGACCGGCTTTGGCGAGGTGCTGCCCGGTGCAGATGCCATCATCGTCGACGAGGCGCACCAGATTCCGGACGTGGCCACGCGTTTTTTCTCGCGCGCCGTCAGCGCCTGGCAGCTTGGCGAACTGGCGCGCGACACGCTGCGCGCGACCTCTACCGTCGGCGCCAGCCTCAACGTTTTGCGCGAGCCGATCGAGTCTTTGAAGCAGCGCCTGGCCGAACTCGGCAGTCGCGCCCATGCGCTTCCCGAGCGCGGCGATTGGCGCTTGCTGCGCCCACTTGAAGGCGAGCTCGAGCGGCTCGCCGAGAGTCTTTCGACGCTGGCTGCGGCGGTTGATCCGCTGCAGGCCGAATCGCGAGAAATGGCCTCGTGCTTCGACCGCGCCGAAGCGCTGTCGGCCAACCTGTCGATGATGCTGGGCGGCCGAGAAAGCGGCGTACGCTGGTTTACCTGCAAGCGCGGCCGTCTGTCGCTGACGCTGACGCCGCTGGATATCGCCGAGCCGTTTGGAAAACTGCGCGCCGAGCTGCCGTCGACCTGGATCATGACTTCGGCAACACTGGCCGTCAATGGGAGCTTTGCCCATTTCACACAGCGCCTGGGGCTTGATGAGCCAGCCACCGAGATCATCGAAAGCCCGTTCGATTATCGCCGGCAGACACGCCTGTGGTTGCCCGAAGGTTTGCCCGCGCCCAACGACCCGGCCCATACTGAGACCTTGCTGAATCAGGTGCTTCCATTGCTCAAGGCCAGTCGCGGCCGGGCATTCCTGTTGTTCACCTCGCACAGGGCGCTGCAGAAGGCGGCCGCCTGGCTGCGCGCCAATTCCAGTTTTCGATTGCTGGTCCAGGAAGACGCACCAAGAGATGTGTTGCTGGAAGAATTCCGATCCCGTTCCGGCAGTCTGCTGCTGGGTGCGGCCAGCTTCTGGGAGGGTGTTGATGTGCGCGGCGATGCTCTGTCAGTCGTGATCATCGACAAGCTGCCGTTTGCATCGCCCGACGACCCGGTGCTGTCGGCTACCATCCGGGCGGTGCGCGATCGCGGCGGAAACCCGTTCGGCGAATTGCAGATTCCGTCGGCTGTCATCGCCCTCAAGCAGGGTGCCGGGCGGCTGATTCGGCATGCCTCCGACCGTGGTGTACTGGTGCTTGGCGACCCGCGCATCACCGGCAAGGGCTACGGCCGGATCTTCATCAAGAGCCTGCCGCCCATGACCCGCTGCCGGCGGGTCGACGAGGCCATCAAATTTCTGGAACAGACCGCATGAATCTGCTGGCCATTGAGGCCGCGACCGAGGCCTGCTCGGTCGGCCTGGAAGTCAATGGGGCATGGCTGCAGCGCAGCTCGCATGAGCCGCGCGCGCACGGTCGGTTGCTGGTGCCTTGGGTCGAAGAACTGCTGGCTGAAGCCGGACTCGGATTCGCTGATCTCGATGCAATCGCCGTAGATCGCGGCCCGGGCGGTTTTACCAGCCTGCGCCTGGGCCTGAGCGTAGCCCAGGGCATTGCATTGGCCCACGACTTGCCGGTACATCCCGTTTCGAGCCTGGCCTCGCTGGCACTTGCCGCGTGCCCCGAGTCGGGCTTTAGCGGCCGCATGCTCGCCGCCATCGACGCCCGCATGGGCGAAATCTACGCCGGCTGGTTCGATTTTGAAAACGGCCTGCCAATCTTGCCCGGTCGCGAAATGCTGGTGGTGCCCGGCCGCATCGAAGCCGTCGGCCCGGCGGTCGGTTCCGGTCCGTTGCACGCTGCCGGATCGGCGTTTGGCGCCTACCACGATGTCCTTGTTCGGCAATTGGGTTCCGGCCTGGTCCAGATC
>JAIVHD010000143.1 GCA_020201235.1 Lysobacteraceae bacterium | reverse complement strand
GCTTTAAGCGTCCGCCCGACCCGCTTGCGGGTTGCAGCGACCGCTATAGCAAATCAAAATCCGCCCGGGCCGATCGCCCGGGCGGCCTGCTTTTCGACATCCGACCACGCCCGAGTGGCAACCATCCGGACACACTGGACACCGGCACCGCAGTAGCTTCGCGTTCGTACGCTCGTCGGTCATGCCGGGCCGATCTCCCTGAGCCGATCGGATTTAGCGCTATCGGCTCCCAATTTAGCAACCGGCTTGCGGCCTGATAGAATACGCAGTCGGCTCAACGATCCAGACTAGCGATTAAAACGGGGTATAGCACAACATGACGATTCTTTCCCAGCTCGAACAACTTCGAACATCCGGTGGCCAAATTCACACGCTTGGCCTTGACGATGCAACCATCGAGCGCTTTGCCGCCGATGACCCGATACTGATCGAAGCCGTCGAGCGCGCGCTGGGCGTTTCTGAGTGCTGGAAATCGGCCTTTCCCGAGCTTTGGCAGGCCGACGACGTCGAACAACAACGGCAATTGCAGGCGGGCTTCATCAATTTCTACGCCGACGATGCGGTTAATCCTTATGTGGCGCTGGCGGCCAAGGGTCCGTGGATCGTAACCTCCAAGGGTGCCGTGCTGCATGATTCCGGCGGTTACGGCATGCTGGGTTTCGGGCACGCGCCGGATGCCGTGCTGAACGCCATGAACCAGCCGCACGTCATGGCCAATATTATGACGCCGAGTTTCAGCCAGCTGCGTTTTGTCGAAGCCCTGAGACGCGAGCTCGGCCACAGCCGTGACTCTGGCTGTCCCTTTACTCGTTTTTTATGCATGAATTCAGGCTCCGAGGCGGTCACCGTGGCCGGCCGGATCGCCGATATCAACGCCAAACAGATGACCGACCCCGGCGGTCCGCGGGCAGGTGCGACCATCAAGCGGCTGTCGCTGTCCGGCGGCTTTCACGGACGCACCGACATTCCGTCGCGCTATTCCGATTCGAGCCGCGCGGCCTATGCCCGCCACCTGGCCTCGTTTCGCGATGACCAAAGTCTGGTGACTGTCGAACCCAATAATCTCGAGCAGCTTCGCCAGACTTTTGAGACAGCCGAGCGAAACAACATCTTTTTCGAAGCGCTGTTCATGGAACCGGTCATGGGCGAAGGCAATCCTGGCGCGTCACTCGATCCGGCGTTCTACGCGCAGGCGCGTAAGCTCGCGACAGATCACGGCACGCTGCTACTGATGGACTCCATCCAGGCGGGCCTGCGCAGCCACGGCGTTCTTTCTCTGGTCGACTATCCCGGCTTCCAGAACCTGCCCGCACCAGACCTGGAAACCTGGTCAAAGGCGCTCAATGCCGGCCAGTACCCGCTTTCGGTACTTGGCATGAATGAGCGCGCTGCGGGACTCTATCGCAAAGGCGTGTACGGTAATACCATGACGGCTAACCCGCGCGCGCTGGACGTGGCAACGACCGTGCTGCATCAGGTCACGCCGGAGCTGCGCGCCAACATCGTCGAACGAGGGCAGGAGTTCATCAATAAGTTCAGGCGCTTACAGGAAGATCTCGACGGACGCATCACCCGCGTCCAGGGCACCGGTCTATTGTTCTCGGTCGAACTCGACGGCAGCCGCTATAAAGCATACGGCGCGAACTCGACCGAGGAATACCTGCGAATCCACGGCATCAACGTCATCCATGGCGGTGAAAATTCGCTGCGCTACACCCCGACCTTCGGCATCACCAGTGCCGAGGTCGACCTGATCGTCGAGGCCACCCGGGCTGCATTGATCAACGGCCCGAGCCGCAATGTCGAACAGGCCGCCTGAGCCGACATTACCGCACGCCCGTCATCACCCCGCTTATTCATGACCCTGGCGTCACAAGGTGGCGCCGGGTGCTGTGGCTAGTGGGCCTATTTAACGAAAAAGAGCGGGAAATCGGGCCCAATCCGGCTTTTCCGCAGTAGATCAGCGTTAAGTCCGACAGGCTGCTAGGGCGTTACGTGGCCGAAACGCAGGTATCGACGGGGCCTGACAGCGTCTCAGCAGAAGGGATGGCGAACCCATCGCTTGCAAAAATTGCCGGTTCAAGACCGTTACGCTGCCCGGTATAATCAGCAGTATGAGTATCAGCCCGAAGCCGAGTAGATCCTTCGATGGTCACGCGTGCCCAGATAGTACAGCCCGCCTTCAAGCGCGTAGTTCGCCGGGTCGAGACGTTCGGCATGGTCGGCAGTTTCGTTGGCACGAATCATGGCTTCGTATTCGGGGATGGCGAGGTGCCTGCGGGTGGCCAGGTGGTCGGCCGGATCCAGTGCGGCGACCCACTGGTGGGCATGCTGTTCGATCATGCCAACACTAAAGGTTGCACCGCAACCGCTGCCGTACGAGAACAAGCTGATTTCGCGCCCGGCCAGCGGCTGGGCCGCCTGGCGCAGTAAATCGATCAGGGCCAGAAACAGCGAACCGGTGTAGATATTACCGATTTCCGCGTTAAGCTCCAGCCACGGCGCGACCAGGCGCTGGTAGCTTTCGGTCAACGTCTGCCAGGATCCGACATCGTCGCGCTTGATCACGCCACCCTGCTCGATCTCGAGCTGGCGCTGATGGGCCTTGAAGGCCATTTTCACAAACGGCACGTGATACAGGCAGGCAGAAAGCTGGTCGAGCACTTGAGCTTGGTCGCCAATAGCGTCGGCGCGCGCCCCGGAAAGCGCATCCAGATAACACTCGATTGAGTAGTGCCCGTCGGCGAAAGCATACTTGGAGTACAGCGGGCGCCAGAAGTCCATGACCTGGCGCGTGTAGTCGCCGATTCGCCCGGTATCCAGAGCGACCAGGCGCGGATTTTCGGAGACCACAATCGCCACGGCACCTGCCCCCTGGGTCGGCTCGCCAGCGGTGTTGAGGCCATAGCTTGCGATATCCGAGGCGATCACCAGCGCTTTTCGGCCCCGGGCCCGACCTGACCCGATCCAATCCAGAGAGGCGGTC
>JAIVHD010000368.1 GCA_020201235.1 Lysobacteraceae bacterium | reverse complement strand
ACGCCGTTGACCTGGTGCGGATCGGGCGTAAACCACTCGGCCAGGCGGACGGAACCGTAGATCGGGTCAAGGCTGTAATCCAGCCCGTTGAAGCCAGGCGGTAGACTCGCTGAACCGACACCGTTATCGAGAACTGCGCCCGCAAGATCGCTGTCAGGCGTCAGCGGACGCTCGGTGATGTGCAATGTGCCCTCAATGTAGGCGTTCTCGTCATAGCTTGCCACCCAGATGTCATAGACGCCGGCTTGCGAGCTGTTCAGTACTACCATTGGATCGGTTGTATTGGAACTGGCGTCATCGTTGCAGGCCCAGCCGCCATCGGGCCTGTTGATGACCAGCACGGTATCGTTGCCGTACTGGCTGGCGCTGAACAGCACCCGCATCTCGGTCCCGCCACCGGCCCAGTGCAGACGATAATCCGGCGCCTGAGCGGCGAAGCCGGTGCAGTCGCCACCGAGGTAAGACACTGGTACCGTTCCCCCAGAGGTGATCGTGATCCGATAAGGATCGGGCAGAAAACCAGGGCGTAAATGGTATTCGCCGTAGTAAGGGTCGAGAGAGAAGTCGAGTTGGTCGCCGTACCAGCCGCTGTCAGGCTCCGGGGCCTGAGCATGCCCGGCTGATGCCGGCGCAGACTCCCATGTAGCGCTGAGCGCATCGGCCTCCACGATTGCCCGGACCACGTGCATGGACAGCAAGCTGCCGAGACGCCCGCCCGTGCGTGATTCGGTACGAACATAGGTCGGGATGCCGATGATCTCGCCTGCGGCGTTAGTGGCAATGCCGCCACTGTTGCCGGGGGACATCTCCGCGTTGGTGCGATACCAGATGGGCATCCGAGTACCTGCATAGCTGTCATACAGGACGGAAGAAATGATGCCGGTCGTGAACACCAGTTCGTTGTCGCCAATGCCCGGGTAGCCGAAAATGGCGATCTGATCACCTCTGCCAGGCGTCTCCCGCATACCCGCAGCGCGAAGCTCCGGATAGAGATTGGCCGGCGAAAGATCGCTCAGGAACTGATGCGGGCTGGTAACCGGATTACCCTGCGTGTCGCTAGTGACCCGCAGTACCGCAAAATCGAACTCATCTGAATAACCGACCAGTTCGGCCCTGAACACGGGCTGAGCCGGCTCGGTTGGGTCCTTGATGGCGTGTATATCGAACTCGTAAAAGCCCTCGACGACGTGCCGGTTGGTATAGATCAGGTCAGAACCCTCCACCAGGCTTCCAGAGCCGCTGCTTTGGGGGCTGTGAATCTGCACCACGGCCATGGACACGCGGTCAATCCGATCACGCTCCATCAGCGCGCGGGCTTCGCTGGCGGCATACGCACACAACAAGAAAATACAAAAAAGGGCGCAGCTTTGTTTCATGGTAGCCACCTGGTGTTTTAGAAGTATTACACCACGTTCCTGTGTCCAAAGCGAGTAACACTCATGCTGGATACAGCGCACTGATCGGGCATGGCCCCGACATAGCCGGGGAAAGTCACAACAGCAAAACAAAAAATGACGAAGTATTGACGGCGCGGAGATTGCGCTCTCTGGTTCAGCAGGCGCAGGCTTTCCATAAGGCAAAAAGGTATCCAGCCGGTAGACCAGATTGACAAACCTAGAACCCACCACGAGCAATGAACGCCACGAAGTGCTGGACGCCCTCAGAGGCTTTGCCCTGTTCGGTATTTTTCTGGCCAATATCCGGTTTTTCAGCGGCTGGGAGTATCTTGGCCCGGACCAGCGCGCTGAGCTTGCCGGTAGCGCTTACGGGCTGCTGGATTTTGCGCACCTGGCCGTCATCGACGGCAAGTTCTATACCCTGTTTGCCTTTCTGTTCGGGCTGGGCTTTGCCCTGCAGCT
This sequence comes from Lysobacteraceae bacterium, assembly GCA_020201235.1. Taxonomy (GTDB): domain Bacteria; phylum Pseudomonadota; class Gammaproteobacteria; order Xanthomonadales; family Wenzhouxiangellaceae. The sequence continues at coordinate 1,138 of JAIVHD010000368.1, read as the reverse complement.
GCAACGGCTGGAGGGGCGCGGCGCGGCGGCCGGCCGCATCTACCTGCGCCGGACGACCATTCTGCTGGGGTTTGGCCTGATCCATCTGTTCGTGTTCTGGGTTGGCGACATCCTGACGCCCTACGCGCTGCTGGGCTTCGTGCTGCTCGCTGTCCGTCACTGGAGCGACCGAACTGTACTGATCGTTGCCGGTCTTTCGCTGCTGGCACCCATCTTCGGTTATGCGCTGTTCTGGGCGCTTGGCGCGGCTCCAAGCCTGGGGTTATACGAAATCGCCTACGCCATGATGCCGCCGGGGGCACAAAATCCCATGATCGACCTGCGCCTCAGCGAGTGGACCGAGCGCCTGCAGTCCTCCTTCGCTCTGGGCGTGCTGCGCTTTGGCTATCTCTTTGATACCTGGCGCTGGCCCAAGCTGTTCGCGATCATGCTGCTGGGTCTTTGGGCTGGGCGCCGACTCATGCGCGGCGAACTGCTCGAAGACAATCGGCTGCTGGTCGGCGTGGTGCTGAGCGGGGGATTGAGCGGCGCCATTGCCGGCCCAATTCTGGCATCACTCGAGGGAATTGGCTTTGATCGACCGCATTCACTGATTGGCCTGTATGCCGTCACGGCCTATACCTTTGCCGTGATCCCGCTAGGACTGGCCTACGCCGCCGCATTCGTGTTGCTGTGGCGCAAAGCGTCGGGTGTTCTTCGAATCCTTGCCGCGCCCGGCCGTATGGCGCTGACCAACTACCTGAGCCAGACAATAATCGGGCTGACCGTTTTCTACGGCATCGGCCTCAACCAGGCAGGTCTATGGTCGATTCAGTCGCTGTTGCTTTTCGCTGGGGTGGTCTATGCCAGCCAAATCGTTTTTTCGCAGCTGTGGCTTAAGTCCTTCCGGTATGGACCCATGGAGTGGCTGTGGCGCTCACTGACTTATGGCAAAGCGCCTGAATTGAAGCGCATTGCATTGCCATGAACAGCATCGTTTTCATGGCCCAAAGAACTTTTGGTGGCCACCTTGGCAGTCCAGAAGAGGCGACCGCATGCCGCGATCGCTATTCAAGCAGTTCTATCCATACAACAATTCGAGGAAAATATATGTTTCAGTCAAAATCATTGCGTTTCAGCTCGCTGGCCTTGTTGGGCC
>JAIVHD010000004.1:2070-18914 GCA_020201235.1 Lysobacteraceae bacterium | reverse complement strand
CCAGCGAGCGGCCGGCCGAGCTGAGCGGACTCAACGCCGGCCTGGCGCACTACCGACCAGACGGCGGCCCGGCACCGATCGCGCTGGATGTTTCCGGCGCGTGGCCGGAAGGGCCTTTTGACGCCGCGTTTTCGGCCAACACTGCGCATATCATGCATTGGCGCGAGGTCGTGGCGATGCTGTCAGGCGTTGCGCGCTGCCTGCGCGGCGACGGTTTATTCATTCTTTACGGGCCGTTCAAACGGGCCGGTCGACACCATGCTGGCAGCAACGCCGAATTCGACGCCAGCTTGCAGGCGCGCGATCCCGGAATGGGAATTCGCGACCTGAACGACCTGGAGCGCGAGGCCGAAAGCTTAGGCCTTGAGCGCATCGCGGAACTGTGCATGCCGGCCAACAACCATATTTTGGTCTTTTGCAAAAAAGCGGCGCGAGAACAGACCCGGCCCCTTCAAACAGGACAGTCTTGATGAGCGTTTTTACAAGCGATTTGACCATCGATGGTGATTACGCGTCGCTGGCCAACCAGGCCCGCGCGCTGCTGGCCGGTGAAAGCGACCGGATCGCCAATGCGGCCAACCTGGCGGCGCTGATTTTTCAGGCTGTGCCGAACCTGAACTGGGCCGGCTTTTATTTCGTCGACCCGCGCGGCGATCCGGTTGTCGGGCCGTTTCAGGGCCGGCCAGCCTGCGTCCGGATCGCACCGGGAAGCGGGGTTTGCGGGACCGCGCTGGTTTCAGGCCGGACCCAACGCGTGGCCGATGTGCATGAATTTGAAGGTCATATCGCCTGCGATCCCGAATCGCGCTCCGAAATCGTCGTGCCACTGAAGCTGGACGACCGGGTCATCGGCGTGCTCGACATCGACAGCCCGGTCGCCGAGCGCTTCGACGAGCGCGATCAGGCCGCGATCGAATTGCTGGCCGGCATCTACCTGGAATCGATCCGCAAGCCGTCCGATCCGGGCTGAAAGCAGTCGGTCAAGCGGCCGCGCCTCGGGTTTTCAAGGTCCAGATCAAAAGCCGCTGCAGTCGGCAACGGCCGCAACGTTCCGGTCAACGCGTATTGCACCTGCTCTAGGCCTGGATTGTGGCCGATCAGTAGCAGGCTTGCCGGGTTTTCATCGATCAGGTCCAGCAATGTGGCCGGGCTTGCATTCCACAACAATGGCTCGATCCGGCTGATTCCGCAAAAACCCATGGAGAGGATTTCGCGGCTTGTCTGAACAGCACGCGTGGCCGGCGAGATCAAAGCCAGTGCGTCGGCCCCGTCGAGGCGAGCCCGAAGCCATTCGCGCAAAGCCGTGCATTGCGCCATTCCATGCGGTGTCAGCGCCCGCTCGCGGTCCGCCACGCCTGGCTCTGGGTCCGCAGCCTGTGCATGCCGGATCAACATCAGGCGGCGTTGGCCACCGCGCGATGCGCTGTTCATCCCGAAGGTTCCAGTGACGAAAGCAGCTGCCGAATGTCGAGATTGCCACCCGAAAGCACGATGCCGGTGCAAACGCCCCTGAAGGACTCCGGATGGGCCAGCACGGCAGCCAGCGGCACCGCGCCCGAAGGCTCGACCAGTTGCTTTAGGTGGCGCCAAACGAGCGCCATTGCATCAATAATCTGCTGCTCGGTGACGGTCAGGATCGGAATGTCATTGGCCTGGATGATGGCAAAATTACGCACGCCGATCAAGGCGCGCAGGCCATCGGCGAGGGTTTCCGGATGATGCTCGGCAACGCGCCGTCCGGCCGTGCGCGAGCGCGCGGCGTCATCGGCACCCGATGGCTCGGCACCGATCACCCGCAGGCCAGGGCGATGCTGGCCGACCGCCAACGTCATGCCGGCCAGCAGACCGCCGCCGCCGATCGGGGCCACCAGGCAATCAAGATCCGGACGCTGAGCCAGCAACTCGACCGCGACGGTCCCCTGACCGGCAATAATGTCATCGTGATCGTACGGCGGAATCGCCGCCAGACCCCGTTCGATCAGTTCGTTCAGGCCGTTCTCGCGATCGGCCTGAGTCGGCTTGCACAAGTGCACACGACCGCCGTAGGCGCGAACCGCTTCGATTTTCGCCTCGACAGCGTTTTCGGGCATCACGACATCGGCCGAAAAGCCGCGCAGCGCAGCCGCGGCTGCCAGCGCCGCGCCATGGTTGCCCGATGAATGGGTCGCAACCCCCGGGCAATCGTGCGGCAGCCGCGAGACCGCGTAACTGGCACCGCGAAACTTGAACGAACCGGTTTTCTGAAGCTGCTCGCACTTGAACACCAGATCCAGGCCGGTCAGTCGATTCAGCGTGGTACTGGTCATCACCGGCGTGCGCGCAATACGGCCGGCGATTGCGTCGAGCGCGTCGGCCGGCGTTGCGCGGCGGTGGACGGGAATTTCTGGCATGCTCGTATAATACTCGTTCTCCCTGAATTCCTGACCAGCCGATGACCGCACTGAAAGGCGCAAGCCCCGCAAGCCCAATCCGCCGACTCGATTACCAGCCGCCGGCCTGGCTGATCGACAACGTCGACATGACTCTGGAACTGGATGCCGATCGCACCCGTGTCACGGCCACGCTGGCGGTGCGACGCAATCCGCAGGCGGCCGATTCAAACGCCGCTCTGGAGCTGTTCGGGTCGGCCCTGGAGACGCGTCGAATTGAGATCGACGGTCTGGAAATCGCCCGCCAAGCCTGGCATATAGACGACGAGCGCCTGCGCATCGACGGTGTGCCTGACAAGGCCCGCGTTACAACCGAGGTCTTGATCCAGCCGTCGGCCAACACCGCGCTGGAGGGTCTTTACCAATCCGGGAGCAGCCTGCTGACCCAATGCGAGGCCGAGGGTTTCCGCAAGATCACCTGGTACGCCGACCGCCCCGATGTGATGAGCGCCTTCAAGGTTCGTCTGGAAGCCGACCTGGAGCGCTACCCGGTGCTGCTGGGCAACGGCAACCTGGTCGAATCCGGACGGCTCGACTGCGACCAAGCGGGTGCGGCCAAGCGACATTTCGCGGTCTGGCATGACCCGTTCCTAAAGCCCTCGTACCTGTTCGCGATCGTCGCCGGCGACCTCGGTTGTGTAGTCGATACCTTCACGACCCGCTCGGGGCGTGATGTCGCACTGAAAGTCTATTCCGAGCACGAGAATCTCGCACAACTCGACCACGCTGTTAATAGCCTGAAAAAGGCGATGGCCTGGGATGAGCAGCGTTTCGGTCTCGAATACGACCTGGACGTTTATCACATCGTCGCAACCCATGCTTTCAATATGGGCGCGATGGAAAACAAGAGCCTCAACATCTTCAACGCGCGGTACGTGCTGGCCGAGCCCGAAACTGCCACCGACGCCGACTATGAGGGCATTGAAGCGGTCATCGCACACGAGTATTTCCACAACTGGACGGGTAACCGTGTGACCTGCCGAGACTGGTTTCAGTTGACCTTGAAAGAGGGCCTGACGGTGTTCCGCGACCAGGAGTTCTCGGCCGACATGCAAACGCGCTCGGTCAAGCGCATCAGCGATGTGCGCGACCTGATGGCCCGGCAGTTTGCCGAGGACAAAGGCCCGATGGCCCACCCGGTACGTCCGGAACGCTATGTCGAAATTAATAATTTCTATACCGCCACGGTCTACGAGAAAGGGGCCGAGGTGGTTCGGATGTACGACACGCTGCTCGGCCGCGATGGCTTTCGGAAAGGCATGGACCTGTACTTCCAGCGCCACGACGGCCAGGCCGTGACCTGCGACCATTTCCGTGCCGCAATGGCCGACGCCAACGGTGCCGATCTGAGCCAGTTCGAGCGCTGGTACCGCCAGGTCGGCACGCCCGTGGTTGCGGTCGAGGCCGACTACGACGCGGCGGCTGGCACGCTTGAGGTCAGTCTGACCCAGTCGTTGCCCGAGCACTCCGACAACGCCGGCATCGGTGCGCTGCACATCCCGTTCAAAATCGGCCTGCTGTCGGCGCGCGGTGAGTCGCTCGTCTGTCCGCTCGACGACGACCGGGCGCGTGACACCCACCTGCTCGAATTGCGGCACGAACAAACCCGCGTCCGGTTTTCCGGCCTGGAAGAAAAGCCCATCCTGTCGTTACTGCGCGACTTTTCCGCGCCGGTGCGGGTGCAGGCAGAATTCAGCGATCGCGAACTGGCCCTGTTGCTGGCTTTCGACCCCGACCCGATGGCACGCTGGATGGCCGGCCGCAAGCTATCCTCGCGCGTTCTTGATGGCGCAATCCAGGCCCACACCTCTGGCAGCAAACCAGAACCCCCGGAGTTGCTTGAATCGGCCTGGCGCAAGATTGTCGAGGGCGCCGCCGCCGACCCTGCGCTGGCCGCGAGCCTGTTACAGCTTCCGAGCGAAGCCGAACTGGCCCAGGACTACAAGCCAGTGCCGGTCGACGCGATCCACGCCGCGCGCTGTGGTGTTCAACAGCATCTGGCCACCCGCCTGGCCGAACCATTGCACGATGTGCTGCACCGCATTCGACCGCGCCGCGACTGGCGTTTTGAGGCGGCCGACATCGCCGCGCGCAATCTGGCCGATACCGTGCAGGCCTTGCTGGTCGGCGCCGGCGATCCGCGGGCAGCCAAACAGGCCGTGTCAGTATTCGACAACGCCGACAATATGACCGAGCGTTTCGCCGCATTATCGGCAATGGTCCATGCGCGGCTGGATGCGGCCGAAACGCTGCTGGCCAAATTTGAGAAACGCTTCGGCAACAACCCGCTGGTGATGGACAAATGGTTTGCCGTCCAGGCGCAGGTCGCGCATGGAGAGACCGTTGATACGGTGCGCCGGCTGATGCAGCATTCGGCGTTCTCGTTGAAAAACCCGAACAAGGTACGCGCGCTGATCGGCAGTTTCGGCATGCACAATCCGTTTGCCTTCCATCGCGCCGACGGCGCCGGCTATCAACTGGTTGGAGAGGTCGTGCGTGAACTCGATAGCATCAACCCGCAGGTCGCCGCCCGGCTGGTATCGGTCTTCAACCGCTGGACCGAATTTGACGAAACGCGTGCAGGGCTGATGCGCGACCAGATCGAACAGATCCGAGGCGTGCCGGGACTCAGTCCGGACGTGGGCGAAATCGTCAATGCAGCCCTGAAAAAAGGCGACTGAGCGCGACACTGGAATCGCCGCGACCCCCGGCGCGGCGCTCGGTGGGTCAGTCTTGGCCGTCGAGCGCCTTGATCAACAGGTCGCGGTCGAGCATCGCACGCGACCGGTCTGGCCGCTTAACCGCGATTCGCCCTCCGGACACCAGCCGGACGTTAAATTGCCAGCCTTCGCTGTTGTCGGCTTCAAAAACCGCCGAAATCATCGTAATCTTGTCGAGAACAACGGTAAAACCGGAAATATCGTAACTGCGTTTGCTCATGGGATTGTTCTGAGAAGGCGCGACGCTCAGTGTATCCGATCGCGGTTTATCCCGCCTGATTCACGCCCTTCCGTCGCCAGGCCGGGGTGTTTCGCCGGCGTTCAGTCGCCGTTTATACCGATATGCTAGCTTGAGCCGCATGAACGAAGTCAAAGTGCATTTCATTCGCCTGCTGCTGGTAGCGTTCGCGCTAGGCTTGGTCGCTTGCGCCAGCCCGTACTCGTCGCGCCACGCGGGCCATTCCGCCTATTCCGGTTTATCCGCGCAGCCGGGTCGCGCCTACGGCGATCCCTACCGGCGCTCACATCGCTCGATTAACCCGGTGCACTATCCTTATTGGTCACTGGACCACTTCTACTTCAGCCGCCATTACCACCCGTATTCCGTTTTCGTCGGCTACCAGCAACCGCTTTATTACCCGTACCCGGGCTGGGCCTATGGTCCGCGCTACCCGCGCCACGGCGCTGCCTTCAGCCACGGCTTCGGCTACCCATGGCAGGGTTTTGGCCGATCGTATTCGGGCTTTTCAACCGGATTTTTCTACTCGCAACAGCACGCGGCGCGATCCCGCCGTCATTTCATCTCCCAGCATCATCGCCATCCGATCCGCCAAATCGACCAGCGGCTGCGCAACCTGGATCAGCGTGACCGCTCAATCTCGCGGCGTGACCTTCTGGCCGAGAGCGACCGAATCGACGACGACCTGCGCCGCGCCCGTCACGTGTCGACACGGTCCGGTTTAGACCCGGTCGATCGCTCGCGGCCCACAACCGACCGGGCCGCGCTGCGCCGCGCCTGGTTGCGCGACAATCGGGCCGGTGCGCCGGTGCGCTCCAGCGACTCGGCTCGGGCGCTGCGCCAGCCGACCCACCGCGCGCTGGATGCAGCCCGCGCGCCCAGAATCCCGGAGTCCGACAACGAGCCGTCGCGCCCGGACCTGCTGCAACGGCAGCGCGAGCAGCAGCAAACTCCTGACCGTCCTTCCGAACGATCTCCGGGCATTCCGGTCGAGTCGCTTCGCGGTCGCGTGCGGGTCATCGAACGGGATCGCGGCGCGCGCGCCTCTGGCCTGCAGGAGCGACGGGCCAGGGAACGCTCCAGTGCTCGCTCGGCACCGGTCGTGATCGGCCGGCAACAGGCTTCGCGGGCCCGGCAACTAGACCGCCAAATGCAGCAATTGCGGCAACAGCAGTCCCGACAACAAACGAGACAGCAAGCGGCCCGGAGGCCGGATACGCAACTGCGCCAGACGCGTCAGACCGCCGACCCGGCAATCCGCTCCGGCGGCTCGCGGCAAAGCGGCTTGCGCGACAGCGCGTCGTCGGCGGGCGTTGCAAACAACGAACGGCGGCGCGGTCGCACACCCAGCGCGCCCGTGCAACGAGCATCGCGCTCCGAGCCGTCCGCGCCGGCGGCCACGCCACCGCAATCGGTTCCGTCGACTTCTGAGTCACCCGGACGCGCTACGCGCGGTTCATCTTTGGGCCGCGAGTCCAGGATGCGCCGGGTTCCGGATTCCGGCTCCGCGCAATCGCGCATTCGGTCGCGTGTACGCAACCGCGATCAGCGGTAGAATATGCCGTAAGATCAGTTCTTTGCCGTCAGGCGGCCGCTACATGCGCTATCCCGAACAGTTTGATGTAATCGTCATCGGCGGCGGCCACGCTGGCACCGAGGCCGCACTTGCGGCCAGCCGTTGCGGTGCCAAAACGCTGTTGATCACCCACAATATCGAAACCATCGGTCAGATGAGCTGCAATCCGGCGATCGGCGGCATCGGCAAAGGCCACCTGGTCAAGGAGATCGATGCGCTGGGTGGGGCCATGGCGCGGGCCGCCGATGCCGCCGGAATCCAATGGCGACGACTCAATGCCAGCAAAGGGCCGGCGGTGCGCGCGACTCGCGCCCAGTGCGACCGCAACCTGTACCGCGCCGCAATCCGCAAGACGATCGAACAACAAACAGGCCTGAGCGTATTCCAGGCGTCGGTCGATGACCTGATTGTCGAAAGCGGCCGCGTCACCGGTTGTCGTACGGCGCTGGGGGTCGACTTCCAGGCGCCGGCGGTTGTGCTCACCACCGGGACTTTTCTCGGCGGCATGATCCACCTCGGACAAGAACGTTCGGCTGGCGGTCGCGCCGGCGATGCCCCGGCTAATGCGCTGGCCGAGCGGCTGCGCGCATTACCGTTCAGGATCGCGCGACTCAAGACCGGTACACCGCCGCGACTCGACGGCCGCAGCATCGATTTCAGCCAACTGCTGGAACAACCCGGTGACGACCCGCGGCCGGTCTTTTCGTTTACCGGTTGTCACGCCGACCACCCGCCACAGCGCGCCTGCTTCATCACTCGAACGCAAGCCCGCACCCACGATATCATCCGCCGTGGACTGGATCGCTCGCCTCTGTATTCGGGTGCCATTGAGGGCACCGGCCCGCGTTACTGTCCTTCGATCGAGGACAAGATCGTGCGCTTTTCCGACAAGGACTCGCACCAAATCTTCCTCGAACCCGAAGGCCTTGACCTGAACGAGTGGTACCCGAACGGAATCTCAACCAGCCTGCCTTTCGACGTTCAGCTGGCATTCGTGCGCAGCATTCCGGGGCTTGAGCAGGTTCGCATCACGCGCCCCGGTTACGCCATCGAATACGACTTTATCGACCCACGCGACCTGGGGCCGGGACTGGCTTCCGGCATTCTCGACGGCCTGTTTCTGGCCGGCCAGATCAACGGCACAACCGGCTACGAGGAAGCCGGTGCCCAGGGTCTGATTGCCGGATTAAACGCAGCGCGGCAGGTTGCCGGTCAGCCGGCCTGGATGCCGGCACGTTCGGAGGCCTACATCGGCGTCATGATCGATGATCTCATTACCCGCGGCACCAGCGAACCCTATCGCATGTTTACCAGCCGCGCCGAATACCGCCTGACCTTGCGTGAGGACAACGCCGACCTGCGGCTGACCACGATCGGCCATCAACTGGGTTTGGTCGATGCAGCACGCCATCAACGGGTCTGCCGCAAGCGTGCCGCGATCGCGCAGGAAACCCAGCGTCTGCAGGCGCTTCGGATCGGCGTGTCGTCAGACCTCGCGCAGGTCGTGGAGCGCGTGCTTTGCACGCCGATGCGAAAGGATACCAGCGCGGCCGAGCTGCTGAAAAGGCCGGGGCTTGGCTACAGCGCATTGACCGCCATCGCCGGACTGGGGCCGGCGGTAAGCTCCGCCGAAGTCGCCGAGCAAGTCGAAACATCGATTCGCTATGCCGGTTATCTCAACCGTCAGCAGCATGAAGTCGACCGTGCCGAAGCGGCCGAGCGGATGCCGATTCCGGCCAGCTTCGATTTCAACGTCGTCCGCGGCCTGTCCATCGAGGTGCTTGAAAAGCTGCAACGGCAGCGCCCGGCCACGCTCGGCCAGGCCGGGCGAATCCCCGGCGTCACCCCGGCCGCCATCTCGCAACTGCTGGTCTGGCTCAAACGCGCCCGAAGCGCTGCCTGATTTCCGTCTGAGTGCGGCGCGACTTCGGCAAACCTCTTGGTTCAGCCGATTCAACGACCTGCGCTTCGGTGCCCGCAATCGGCAGTCGTTGCTCGCTGACAAAAAGCATTTACAAATCCTGGCGGCAGGATCGTCCCAGACAGCGGTAGGATAGTCACCAAGTGTTCAGCCGCGCGATGTACCGCCTAATGAGCCGCTTGGCCCACGAGTTGTAGTGGCGTGGCGGATATCGCAGCGCAGCATCGTCATGGCAAGCCGAACGATCGACGGAGGTAATGATGCAGAATCGACAGCAAGCAGCGCAAGTGCTGGCCTGGGCCGGCGTGGTTCCATTCGCGGCGTTGGCTTTGATCAGCACGTTTGCAACGCCGGCCTGGCTAAGCGATCTCCTGCTCGGCTACGCCTTGCTCATCCTGGCCTTTATGTGCGGCAGCCTTTGGACGGGTGCGCTGGCACGAACAGACGCCACAAGCGCCCCGCTGTTTGCCAGCAATGCCTTGGTTTTAGCCGCTCTGCCGGCGCTTTTAGTGCCGCTGGCGTGGGCTGCGGCATGGATGGCCGTGCTGTTCGCCTTGCATGCACTGGCTGAATGGCGTTGGGTTTACCATGGCCAGCCGGGCTGGTATCGACGGCTTCGAGTCGCCGTCAGTCTGGCCGTGGTATCGCTGCTGGTTCTCGCTGCCTTGATTGGATTTAGCAGTGCCTGAACAGATCACGCCGGCCTTGCGCATGACCGCCGTCAATCGCGCCTACCACGATGGTTCGCGGCTGGTGACGGTGCTTGACGGGCTGGAACTACTCGTCATGCCGGGCGAGAAAGTCGCCATCATGGGGTCGTCGGGTTCTGGAAAGTCGACGCTTCTGCACGTTGCAGCCGGGATGGACCTGCCCGATCGTGGCGATGTCGCGGTTTGCGGGCAATCCATCGGATCGATGCCGGAGCCGCAGCGCACGCGCTTTCGTGCGCGCCGCATCGGCTTGGTCTTTCAGGATTACAACCTGGTCGAATCTCTCAACGCGGCCGAAAACATCGAACTGGTCTGCTGGTTGACCGGCACTCGGGCCGAGCCCGGCCGGCTCAACGCTTTGTTCGAAAAGCTCGGCCTGGAGGGTCTGCTTGACCGACGTCCGGACCAGCTTTCCGGCGGTCAGCAGCAACGCGTGGCGATCGCACGTGCGCTGATTCATCAGCCGGCGCTGGTGCTGGCCGACGAACCGACCGGCAGCCTCGATCAATCGACCGCAGAGCAAGTCCTGGCGGTGCTGTCGCAAACCGTTTCCGAACTCGGCTGTGCATTGATTCTGGTCACCCACAGCGATGCCGCGGCCGCCCACTGCGACCGGATCCTTGCACTGCGCCAGGGGCGACTCGGGGATCGAAACGCGGGGTGCTCTGGTCGACTCGCTCGACGCCGCCTCGACCGCGCTGGCCGGCGATCGCGCTGTAGTCGTTCGCCACCCATCGGGCCGGATTCCGATCGACCAATACAGCCAACTCGCGCGCGCCCGCGGAGCGCCGGATTGGGTGCCGATCATCCGCTTGCCGGTCCAGGCACGAACGCTGCGGCTGGAATTGCTCGCACTTGATCCGTTTAGCACGATCAGCGTCGTGGCGACATCAATCGGGCCGACTCGGGCCGGCGCATTGCTCGGTCCGGTTGGCGACCGGCCCCCGGCACTGGTCAGCCAGGCCACACTCGAACTGCTGGGTGCCGAAATTGGCGACTTTCTGACGTTGAGCCATTCGGGTCGCTCGTTTGAAGTCGCGCTCGCCGGCGTGGTCGCGGCCAGCCAGTCGCTCGATCGCCGCATTCTGATCGATATCGGCCAGGCCCAGCAAGCGCTGGGCTTGAACGGCTGGGTTACGGAGCTGCTGGCGCCGGACGGTTACCAGCACTGGATCGAAAAAAATTTGCCGAAGGAGCTGGTCTGGCAAACCACCGAGCAACGCCGTGATTCGGCACGCCAGCTCACTGAAGGGATGCGCGCCAACCTGACAGCCATGAGCCTGCTTGCGCTGGCGACCGGGCTTTTTGTGGTCTACAGCGTGCTCAGCTTCCTGATGGTCCAGCGTCGCCGGATGTTTGGCCTGCTGCGTGCACTCGGGCTAAGCCATTCGGCTTTGGCCCGAATGGTGCTGGGTGAAACGCTGGTTCTGGCGGCCCTCGGTGCGCTCGCCGGGCTGGTCATCGGCACGCTTCTTGCGGACCGGCTGCTGGCGCTGGTTGCCGCGCCGGTCGCCGAGATCTACGGCCAACTGCCGCTGGCCAGAAGTTCGCCGTCAGCCGGTTTGTACGCGGCCATTTTGGTTGCAGTGCTGTTGGCAGCAATGGTTGTGGCGGTACCGGTGCTGCGCGAGGCGTTAAAGATTCCGCCCGGTCGCTTGTTGCGGCGCTTGCCGGCGCGTTTGATGCCACTGGCTCAGTTGCTGCCGCTTTCGATCGCGCTTGGTTTGGTTTCCATGGTCTGGATCGCGCTCGATGACCGCCTGGTCGCAGCCCTCGGAGGCCTGTTCCTTTTGTTGATTGGGCTGGTCTTGCTGATTCCGCCGCTCGGTTTCAGCTTGCTCGGCTTGATCGCCAGACTGTTTCCCGGAACGCTGGCCGGTCGCGGCCTGCGGCTGCTAACGGCGGCCCGAAAGCGTCTCGCTCCGGCCATGGCCGCGTTGTCCCTGGCGCTCGCGCTGGCGATGGGTATGGGCATGATGATCCTCGGCTTTCGCGCGGCGGTCGACCAATGGGTCGAAAACCTTCTTCGTGCAGACGTCTATGTCCAGGCCAGCGGTGGCTCAATCGGGCCCGACATGATTAACCGCATCACCACGCTGGACGGCGTCGAAACATTTTCCAGCGTGCGCAGCCGCAGGCTGGTCGAGGCCACGCAAGTCGCCGGATATCGTCTGCCGCAACGGGCATGGGATGGTTTTTCCTGGATCGCCGGCAATCCAAAGCAGGCCCGAGCGCGTTTCGAGAGCGGCCAGGCCGTGCTGCTGTCCGAGCCCTTTGCGCGACGCACCGGCCTGTCGGTTGACGACCCGGTTTCGCTGGCATTGCCGGGCGGCGAGAAAGCGCTGCCGGTGGCTGCCATCTTTCGCGATTATGGTTCGGAACGCGGGTTTATCGCGATCAACGATCGTCTCTACCGCGCGGCCTTCAATGATCCAGCGGTCGACAGCATCGGTCTGTACCTCAAAGCCTCGGCCGATGCCGAAGGCATTGGAGCCAGACTCCAGGCACTGGACGGGGGCGAGTCCTTGGTCTGGATCACCCCGCGCCAAATTCGCGAACAAAGTCTCGCCATTTTCGACCGGACTTTCCGGATTTCATGGGCGCTGGCCATGCTGATCGGCGTCATTGCACTCATCGCTCTGACCAGCGCGCTGCTGGCTCAGGGTCTGGAGCGGGCGCGGGAATACGCGACCCTGCGCGCGCTGGGTCTGTCGCCGATGCGGCTGGCCGGACTGGTCACGGCCCAGACCGCCGGATTGACCGCCATCGCGCTGATTCTGGCCGTGCCAATGGCAATCATCATCCATTATTCCCTGACCTTGCTGATTCAACCACGCGCGTTCGGCTGGACGGTCCCGTCCAGCCTGCCGCCCATGGGTCCAATCCTGGTGGTCGTACCGCTGGCACTGTTGATTGGTACGCTGGCCGGGCTTTATCCGGCCTGGCGTATTGCCGGTCGGCCGCCGATCAGATACCTGCGGGCCGCGCCATGAAGCGCGACGCAATCGTCATTGGACTTTGTGCATCGCTGGCGATTGCCTGGCTGGTCCACCGTCTGGACTCCGGGGCGACGCAATCATCCGGGCTCAGTTCGACCGCGCTGCTCAGCGCGGCACCGGAGAACTTCAAACGCGTGACCGGCCCGGAAGGTCTTCAGTTTCCATCCGACCATGCCATGCATCCCGGTTTTCGCAACGAATGGTGGTACTTCACTGGCAACCTCGAGAGTCCGGTATCGGAAAATGACACAAGCAAACAGCGGCGATTCGGCTTTCAGTTCACACTGTTTCGCTTCGCGCTGGATTCGCAAAGCGCGCCTTCGTCGGACTTTGCCGCCGACGCGCTCTGGATGGCGCACGTCGCGCTCAGTGATCTTGACAACCAGCGCTTCTACAGCCGCGAGCGATTGGCCCGCGGCGCGCTGGGTCTTGCCGGCGCCACGACCCGCCAATGGTGGCTGAAAGACTGGACGGTCGTTCGTGTTGGTGATGCTTGGCAACTGGAGACCGATGCCGGTGAGTTCGCGCTGTCACTCATTCTCATACCGGAAAAACCAATCATCGCCCAGGGTAATCAGGGCTATAGCCGCAAGGGCCGCGAGCCAGGCAATGCCTCGATGTACTACTCGATCAGCCGCTTGAGTGCTGAGGGCAGGCTTCGCCTCGACGGCCAGACAATCGACCTTGCCGGCCTGGCTTGGCTTGATCGGGAATGGGGCTCTAGCCAGCTCGACCCAGGCTTGGCCGGCTGGGACTGGTTTGCGCTGCAACTCGACGACGGCCGCGACCTGATGCTGTACCGCCTGCGCGATCTCGAGGGCCGTGCTTCGGCATATTCAGCCGGCATGCTGGTCGGTGTCGATGGTCAGCGCAATGTGCTCGACGCGTCGGATTTTCAGCTTCTACCGGTTCGAACGTGGCGCGATGCCGACGGCGTGGAATGGCCGGTGGCCTGGCGCATCGAGGTCGCCGGTTTCGATCTTTCCCTGGAGGTTGAAGCAAGTTTCGACGCCCAACGCTGGCGCGGCCTGGTCGACTATTGGGAAGGTGCTGTGCTGGTCCGAAATCCCGGAACCCAAGCGACGATCGGACGCGGCTACCTGGAACTCAGCGGCTACTCAAACCGTAACCAAACCACAGTCGGACGCAATTAATCCGGATTGCTCAGGCTGCAGACAGGCCGTGCCTGGTTGGGTCGATCATGGCCCGGGGATGATGGCCCGCAGTTTGCTGGTCCACCAGTTGGTCATCATCAGAGCCTGGTTGTTGGGGGTCGGGCTTGCGCGTTCCGAGCATCTGCTCAACGCGTGCGACCGGCACACCTTGTTCAACCATGTGCAGAGCAAAGCTGTTACGCAACACATGCCCGGTCACGCGGCGGTAGATATTGGCCTCAATCGCGGCGCGCTCAATCTTGCGATGCAGTGTTTGTGGATCCTGATGGTGAATGGCCCGAGTCGGGTGGCTGTCGGGGTCATGACCACCGACGCTCGGCTCGTCGACGACCAGGCGTTTCGGGAACAGGTATTGCCAGCCCCATTGCTTGCCGATGCCCGGCTTTCGCATTGCAATCGGGGGCGGTAGCGTCGCATGCGCGCAGCCTTTGGCGATATCGTTTAGATGGGCTTGCCTCAGCGCGTTGAGTCGTTCAGCCAGCGGCCCGGGGAGATTCTCCGGCAGCTTCAATCGCCGCCTGACCCGATCGGTGCCATCGCGAACCAGTAGTTCGCCGGCATCGAGATCGATGTCGCGCGTTCGTAAGCGCACGCATTCAAGCAACCGAATTCCAGTGCCATAGATCAGCGCCGCCACCAGCCATTCCGTGCCTTTGAGATGGGCCAGCAATCGCTGCACTTCTTCGCGCGAGAGAACATTGGGGAGGGCGCTTGCGCTTCGCGTTTCGATCAGGACCTTCAGCCAACTGGGTTCGCCGCTGGCACTTGAGCAATACAGCAGACGAATCGCTTCAAGCGCGCGAGACAGGGCCGGCTGGTCGGCGTGGCGCTGTTCGGAAAGGTGCGCCAAAAAGGTTTCGACATCACTGCGATTTAGATCTTCGGGCTCGGCGTTGCCGTTGTAAATCAGAAAAGACCGTGCCCAGAACAACTGGTTCTTGGCCGTTTTCTCATCGATCCCATGTTTGCGAAAACCGTCTCGCATCTTGGCCAGTGACTGCGACATCCAAAAACCCTATGCTCGTTCAATCCATGTGATTAGTATCACTATATTGCATAAGAGATATGAATGCAAGCTCGTTGATCAACAATAAAACAGAAGTCAATACAGCCTCACTTCGAGCGTAGGTCGATGGGGTCCGGGCTGCCAGGAGCCTTTCGGACTTGACCGATCCTGGCGAGGGAAAGTCCGGTTGGAGTCAGATTTTTCGATCTTTTGAGGCCAATGGCGGGCCTATTGAACGAAAAAGGGCCGGAAATATGGCCCAATCCGGCTTTTGCGCAGTCGATCAGCGTTCAATCCGACCGGCTGTTAGGACAACAAGCCGGCCAGCATCAGCACACTGAGTACAACCAGCCAGAGCATCAGCACACGCCAGGCCAATTGGCGACCGTCGCGCAGACCCTGGCCCAGGTCGGTCTCCGAAGCGCACAATTCCAGGCACAAATCATCGATCAACGCGACCGGAAACCGCCAGCGGTCTTCACGCCTGCGAAAAGCATCGAGAACCCGGTCATAGTCTGTGACCAGAGCCAGCGCGCCGATCAGGACCAGCATGACCGGCCAATTCAGGATGCCCAGCGCGTGGCTGGCGAAGCGGCGGCGCGTGTCCGGAAGCTGGTGGCAATGGACGGCCTCGCGCACGGCGCGGTACATTAAACAGCCGGCCGGGCCCAAAAACACGAACCAGAAAATCACCCCGAACCAGCGTGCCAGCGCGGCATGCACGGCCGCCGAGGCGGCGAGCCCTGGGCTTGAGGCCTCGGTTAACATCAAGCGATCAAGCGCGGCCTGGCGCGCACCCGGCTCATGCTCCAGAACCGATTCAATATCCGTGTCCAGCCCGCGCGGGCCCAAGGTGTACCAAAGCGTGGCTGTACCGACGATCAACAGTCCGAACATTCCGGCCACAGCATGGGCCAGGGCGGTGGCAGCGAGACCGGCGATCAGGCTGGTCGCGATCAAGACCGCCGTGGGCCGCCAGTCCGGGCCCGACCGGGCCGAGTTCGCGGCCGGTGCCAGCAGCCATTGATATTGACGCCAGCGGCTTAAATTTGGCCAGCGATAATTAACCAGCAGCGCAATCAGTATTGAGAGTATTTTCAAAAAAGGTTCCTGATGAGGTGCGTGTTTCGGCCATTCTGAACGCAAACCGCAGATTAAGCAGATTTCCGCAGATTGTTGGATTTTTAATTTTTTGAGCGACCGGGCTGCGTCTGCTCACTTTCTTAAACACTTTAACCCGTCTTATTCACCCTCGTGACGGAGGGGTGGTGAATCAGGCGGGATCACGCAGGGCCGGCGAAGAATCCGGGTTCACGCATCATCCAGATTCTGTCGGGCTCGCCGTGTTGTAGCGTCGGGCGCGGGCGGTTGTCAACCCGGGGTCGTTGGTCAGCCCCGGCCCGATACGGTAGAACCGATCGTATTGAGCGCTTTGCCGGCTGCGGAGCCGCCAGACCCTTGAGCATGCCACGTATACTGGCCAAAGTGGAAAAAGCGGGCGCTCGATCCTGCCGATCGCGGCGCGCGTGCGCCAGCCCGGCCACGGATGCGAGTGAGACGCCCGTGCCAGTCCATTGTTACGGCCCCGTTCAGGTGGCCGACTTGCCGATTCGCGGCTGCGACTTGGGCCAATCTGCTTGCGGGTATCAACGTTGAGTGATTTAAGCGGGATCTGGAAAAAGTGCCTCGAGCGACTGGAGCGGGAGATTCCGCTTGAGGACGTCAACACCTGGCTTCGGCCGCTGCAAATTGAATCCGGATCGGACGGTCAGGTCAAACTTCGCGCGCCCAACGATTTCGTGTGTGAGCAGGTCAGCGATCTTTACCTGGAGGAGATTCGCGACTTTTTCGGGGCCAACGGTTTTGACCGGCAACAGGTTCTGATCAAGGTCGGCGGTAGCACCCGGCTCCGGGAAACTGTCCGGCGCAGTGCCGGCTCGGGCTTCACCGCCGGCCTTGATAAGCGCTATCGCTTCGATAATTTCGTCTTGGGAAAATCCAACGAGCTGGGCTACGCCGTTGCCCAACACGTGAGTCAGGAGCCGGGAACGGCCCACAACCCACTGTTGC
>JAIVHD010000004.1:0-2058 GCA_020201235.1 Lysobacteraceae bacterium | reverse complement strand
CGTGAGTCAGGAGCCGGGAACGGCCCACAACCCACTGTTGCTTTATGGCGGAACCGGGCTTGGAAAAACGCATTTGCTGCACGCCATCGGGCATGAGCTGGCGGCGCGCAACCCAGCCTTCAAGATCGTTTACCTGCATTCGGAAAAGTTCGTCAGCGAAATGATTCATGCTTTGCGACATGCCTCGATCGATACCTTTAAAGCGCGCTACCGGACGGTCGATACGCTGCTGATCGACGACATCCAGTTTTTTGCCGGCAAGGATCGCTCGCAGGAAGAGTTTTTTCACACCTTCAACGCGCTGCTGGAATCCCGCCAGCAGATCATACTGACCTGCGATCGTTATCCCAAGGAAGTCGAAGGCATTGAGACACGGCTGCGCTCGCGCTTTGGCTGGGGCTTATCTGTGCCGATCGAACCACCCGATTTCGAAACCCGGGTCGCGATCCTGTTGAAAAAGGCCATGGAGGCCGGGCTCGATCTGGACGAATCGGTCGCCATGCTGATTGCCCGCCGCATGCGATCCAACGTGCGCGATCTGGAAGGCGCGTTGAATTCGCTGATCGCTAATGCACGCTTTTCCGGTCGCGTCATCAATGAGGAATACACCCGAGAGATCCTGCGCGATGTACTGGCTGTTCACGACCGCCAGATTACGCTGGAAAATATTCAAAAAGTGGTCGCCGGCTATTACCAATTGCGCGTCACCGAGTTGTTGTCCAAGCGGCGCACCCGTAGTATTGCCCGACCACGCCAGATGGCAATGTTCCTGGCTAAAGCGCTAACCCATAGATCCTTGCCGCAAATCGGCGAGGCCTTTGGTGGGCGCGACCATACCACCGTGCTGCACGCGTGTCGTAAAATCGAGGCATTGTGTGAACTTGATGCAAAGCTGCGCGAAGACCGGAACCGCTTATTGAGGGAGTTGTCGTCTTAAATCCTGTGAGCGCGTCTGGGTACAAGTTGTGGATAACCAGTGGACGATATTCGGCGGGCGATTTATCCAGTGTTTATCCACAGCTTCCGGGGCAATCCGTTCACCGCAAGATTTCATTCTAAAGAATTGATTTTAAAGGTTTATTCGTCGTTATTTATCAATCCACAGACACTATTACTACTGGTTTTATTGTTTTAATCAAAAGAACAATAATGGCTCGATTGAGGAGAAAGCATGAAATTTTCCATACAACGTGAAGCCTTGCTGGTTCCCATCAGTCAGGCCGTAGGTGTAGTGGAACGGCGACAAACGCTTCCGGTGCTGGGTAATTTCCTGCTCGAAGCCGATGGCGAGACACTCAAAGTGACCGGCTCCGATATGGAGGTGGAGATGGTCGGCACGGCCCCAGCCGAGGTCGCGCAAGCCGGCAACATCACGGTACCGGCGCGCAAGTTGGTCGAAATTTGTAAGGCGCTGCCCGAAGGCGTTCGGCTAAATCTGCAACTCAACGGTGAAAAGTTGGCGCTGCACGCCGGGCGCAGCCGGTTTACCCTGGCGACCTTGCCGGCAGCTGAATTTCCCAGCAGCGAGGCCGGCGGCGATGCGGACCGGCTCAAGGTTTCCGAGCAGCGTCTGAGCTGGTTGATCGGCAAGACCTCGATGGCCATGGCAAACCAGGATGTGCGCCACTACCTCAACGGCCTGTTGCTGGAATTTAAAAACGGCATGTTGCGCGCAGTCGCCACCGATGGCCACCGTTTGGCGCTGGCCGAAATTGAAGCCGATCTTGAAGGCAACGGACGTTCGGTGATCCTGCCGCGCAAAGGCGTTACGGAGCTATCGCGAATCCTGGGCCACGAAGACGAGCCGGTTGAGATCGCGCTCGGCAACAATTATCTCCGGGTAACGCGGCGCAACCTGACGCTGACAAGCAAGCTCATCGACGGTCGTTTCCCGGACTACGAGGCGGTAATCCCGATCAGCCAGGACAAATCGATGATGCTGGATCGCCAGGACTTTATTCGCGCGTTGCAACGCGTGGCCATTTTGGCCAACGAAAAGTACCGCGGCGTCCGGGTCGAATCAAATCCGGATTCGATCCGAATCGTGGCGCACAACCC
>JAIVHD010000367.1 GCA_020201235.1 Lysobacteraceae bacterium | reverse complement strand
GTACCAGGTCGACTAGTTCAGAAACGCCGTTGCCGATCATGACCTGGTCATAGCGGGTTGCGGTCAGGCCGCGGGCCTGGAACTGCATGGCGACCGCTTCACGGGCCGGAAAAATGCCGGTCTGCGGCCCGTAGGCTTCGCTGTACTGCAGGTTGCGAACGACCGCCCGGCGCATGGTTTCGGGGGTGCGCAGGCCAAAGGCGCCCGGGTTGCCGATATTCAGATGCAGGATATCGTGACCCTGCTGATCAAGTTCGCGCGCCCGGCGGGCCAGAGCGCCGCGGATCTCATAGCGGACATCGTCGACTCGGCTGGCGGTTCGGAACGGAGCTTTCATGCTGGACATACGGCTTTCGCTGGCGACCCTGAATGGCTGCAGAGTATCGCAGAACGACCAGGCGCTCCACTGGAAAGACGTCGCGAGACTTGAATGTGGCTGCCCGAGACCCGACAATAACGAATCAGGACCACTTCAATCCGGATTTGATTTTCCATGAGCCTAGAACCTGCGCTGAAAGAACGAATCGAGCAACAGATTGCCTCGCATGAGGTGGTGTTGTACATGAAAGGGACGCCGAAAATGCCGCAGTGTGGATTTTCGGCCAAGACCGCCGGCATGCTCGACAGCCTGCTGGGCGGCAACTTTGCCACATTCAACGTGCTCGAAGACGAGGCCGTGCGAGAGGGGATCAAAGCCTACGGTAATTGGCCGACCATTCCGCAGCTGTACCTCAAGGGCGAACTGCTCGGCGGCTGCGACATCATCACAGAGATGTTCAACGCCGGTGAGCTGCACGAGATGCTGGGGCTGGAAAAGCCGGACCGCACCCCGCCGGAGATCGAGATCAGCGACAGGGCCGCCGCCAAGATCCGCGGATTTCTGGAAGGCTATCCGGGGCAACATCTGCATTTTTCCATCGCCTCGGACTGGGACGCGAACTTCAACATCGGCCCGCGCGAGGGCCACGAGATCGCAGCCGAGGCCGCCGGTATCACGATCCTGATGGATCTGGCCTCCGCGCAACGGGCCAGGGGCGCGACCATTGATTGGGTCGAAACCGTGCAGGGCGAAGGACTGAAGCTGGATCTGCCGGGCGCCCCGCCGCCGGTGCGCCAAATGAGTCCGGCAGAACTGCAGCAGAAAATGAACGCCGGCGAACGCGTGCTGGTGGTCGATACCCGCGCCGAGGCCGACCGTCAGGCCCATCCGCTGGATTTCGCCCGCCCGCTCGATGCCGGTCTGATGGCAGAGCTCAAGGACGCCGATCAGACCCTGCCGCTGGTGTTTCTGTGCAATGTGGGCGTTTCCAGCCAGGCGGTGGCCGAGCACTATCGCAAACAGGGTTTTGCCGAGGTCTACAACCTGGAAGGCGGCGTGCAGGCCATGCTGTCTTGAAAAATCGATCCGGGCTGGCCGGTGCCGGTCAGCCCAGATTGAACTCCGCGATCGCCGGGGCGTGATCCGAAGGCCGCTCTAGCCGGCGCGGCTCTTTGTCGACGTAGCTGGTGGCGCAGGCCTCGCGCAGTTCATCAGAGCACAGCACGAGGTCGATGCGAAGGCCAAGCCCGCGCCGGAACATCGCGGCCCGATAATCCCACCAGGAATAGACCGACTCGGGCTGATCGAACAGGCGAAAGCTGTCGTGCAGGCCAAGGTCAAGCATCTGCTGGAGCGCCTCGCGTTCGGGTGTGGAGCAGAGGATTTTCTCGCGCCAGGCGGCGGGATCATAGACGTCGCGATCGTCGGGTGCGATATTGAAATCCCCCATCACGACCAGGCGCTCATGCCGGGTCCGTTCCTGCTCCACCCAGCGCGTCACCGCCGCCAGCCAGGCGAGCTTGTAGGCGAATTTCTCGCTGCCCACTTCCTGGCCGTTGACCACGTAGAGATTGATCACGCGCACGCCGTTGATGGTGGCTGCGATGACGCGTTTCTGGGTGTCGTCGAAGTCGGGAATGGCGCTGACCGGATCGGCTTGCGCGTCGACCGAGATCAGAGCAACACCGTTATAGGTCGGTTGACCGGAGAAGCTGACCTGGTAGCCAAGTTCGCGAAAAGCCTCTAGCGGAAATTTCTCGTCGGTGAGCTTGGTTTCCTGCAGGCCGAGCACTTCTGGGCGTTGATGGTCTACCCAGTCGAGAACCTGCGGCAGACGAACCTTGAGTGAGTTGACGTTCCAGCTGGCGATTTTCATTTGGCTCTCGAGCGCGCATCAAAGCGCATCAGGGTAGCGCGAACGGTGGCATCCGGGGTGTGCAGCGGTCGCTGCCGCCTATTCTTCTTCATCATTCCAGCCGTAGTCGAAAGTGATTTCTTCGTCCCGGGCGATCGGCTGGATGGCGTACAGATCAGCCCCCCACCAGTCGGCGTTGGGCTGGTCGGCGTGGTTGAGAAAGCGCGTCTCGTTGTCGCCGTCGATGCCTTCCCAGCGTTCCCGCTCGTCGTTCCACAGCCAGAGAACGTGCATGCCGTTGGTCTGGGTGCGGTGTCCTTCGTAGCTGCCGATGTATTCATCGACGGCGATCGCCCGCCGCGCGAAGAGCCCACGGCCGTGGATGGGTGAATCGCGGACATAGGCCAGCGGATTGTCGTCATAACGGCGCCGGGCGATCTTTCTTTTGGCTTTCATGGGCACTCAACCGGATTGTCCAGGGTTTGGGTGTCGGGATTGACCAGCATGCTGCCGGGTTGCTGGATGCTGGAATGTTGTTGTTGCAGGACAGCGCGTTGTTTGCGCGCGGTGGTGGCATCGAGCGGATAGAGGTGGTTCAGACGGCCATCCATGGCCACCGACCAGGCGATCAGGCCAACGTCCGGGTCGAAGTGCTCGGTGACCGTATCCGGGCCCGTCCAGGCGCCGGCGGCGTGGGTGACCAGCCGGTCGCTGTCGTCAACCTCGCAGTCCGGGCCGCAAGCCGGTCGCCAGGACAGGCCATGGGCGTCGGCCAGAGCGGTCAAAGTACGGAAGGCGCGCTGCCACAACAGGTAGTCCGCCGCGCCTTCGGAAAAGGCATCGA
>JAIVHD010000229.1:2034-21608 GCA_020201235.1 Lysobacteraceae bacterium | reverse complement strand
GTTATGGATTGGCACGCGGACCGGTTTGTTCAGTCTGGACCGGAATGAACTGACCGAGCACACCGGCCAGCGAGGGCTGGACGATGAACTCTTCGTTCGCTCGTTGCTCGAGGACAGTCAAGGCGTGCTGTGGATCGGCCTCGACAGCGGGAATGTGGTCCGACGCTGCGAGCACGAATTCGAGCAACTGTCGGAACCGGATGGTCTCGCCCGGTCGCATGTCACCAGCGTGTTCGAGGACCGTCAGCGCAACCTGTGGCTGGCCACCGGCAGCAGCGGATTGATTCAATTGCGCCAGGGCCGGGCACTGCCGCTCACGGGCCGCCACGGCTTGCCCGCGTTTCCGATCCTGCCGGTCATGCAGAGCGCGGACGGCGCAATGTGGATCGGCAGTTTCGGCGGCGGCGTCACCCGGCTGGCGGATGGTGAGATCTCGACCTTCGGCACCGAGCAGGGATTGCTCTCGGATCGGGTGCTGTCGCTGGCCGAGTGGAACGACGCCGTCTGGGCGGGAACGCGCAGCGGGCTGAATCGAATCACCGACGGGCAAGTGACCGGCGGCTGGAATGACGGCGATGGACTGCCGCACCCGACCATTGGTTCCATGGCCGCCGATGGCGAGCGTCTATGGCTGGGCATGGTCGATGGTCTGGCTGAATTCCGTGAGGATCGCATCGTGCTCTGGCAGCCGGAAGGCGGCTTTGATGGACCCATCACCGGCTTGCTGATGGATCGCGACGGGACGCTCTGGATCGCCAGTGACGGCGACGGGTTGTTCTGGAAGCGTGGCGACCGGATCGTTCGCACACCGCTGGAAGACCAGATGCCCAGTCATGGCGCGACGGGGTTTTACGAAACCCGGTCGGGGGCGATATGGATCACCACCGCCAACGGCCTGCTGCATTGGGACGGCCACCAGGCGCGCGTCATCGGGCCCGCCCAGGGCCTGCCCGACAGCCACGTTTTTTCCCTGGTCGAGGACCATGTCGGCGGCACCTGGATCAGCAGCAACCGCGGCGTGTTCAGAATGGAAACCGAAGCGCTGGAAGCCGCGCTCTCGGATCCGACCCGTCGCCTGGAGAGCCTGCATATCAACCGCTCGGATGGTATGCCAAGGTCTGAGACCAATGGCGGTTTCCAGCCCGCAGTCTGGCGGGCGAACGATGGCCGGCTCTGGTACCCCACAAGCAGCGGTGTCGCGATCATCGATCCGGCGCCTCTGGAACGGGTATCGCCACCGCTGATGCCGGTCTTCCGGCGCATCCTCAGCGAGGACCGGCTGCTGCCGATCGGCGCTGCGCTGCGGCTGGCGCCCCTGCCCGACTGGGTCGAGTTTCACTGGGCCAGCCCCGAGTTTCGCCAGGCCACCGATCTTGTCTATCAGTACCGGCTGACCGGATACGACGAAAACTGGTTCCGAACTGCCGAGCGCAGCGCCATGTACCGGAAACTTCCGGCCGGAGATTACACATTCGAAGTGCGAGCCCGATTGCCCGGCAGCAGTTTTTCAGACAGCACCAGCGCGGATTTGCATGTTGCTCGGCATCTGTTGCACCAGCCGCTTCTGTGGCTGCTGAGC
Organism: Lysobacteraceae bacterium; assembly: GCA_020201235.1. Classification (GTDB taxonomy): domain Bacteria; phylum Pseudomonadota; class Gammaproteobacteria; order Xanthomonadales; family Wenzhouxiangellaceae. Next base: position 20,029 of record JAIVHD010000229.1, on the reverse strand, counting down.
ATCATTGTTCTGGTTGCTGCAATGGTGCTGCTCATGCAGGCGCTCTACCGCCGCCGCGAGCAGCGCCGGGTGGCGCAGATCGAAGCACAGAAACTGGAATCGATCGGGCTTCTGGCAGGCGGCGTGGCGCATGATTTCAACAACGTGCTGACGATCATCGTCAGCGGAACCGAAACCCTGGCCGATCGCCTCCCGGCCGATTCGGTGCTGCAAAAGGATACCGAGCAGATCCTCGATGCCGCCGAACGCGCGGCCAGCCTGACCCGACAACTGTTGACCTTCGCCCGACGCCAGCCGGTTGCGCCGCGCTGGATCGATCTGGCGAAAGAAGTCGATCAAACGCGTGATTTCCTTGAACGCCTGCTGCCATCGGGTATCAGCCTTGAATGGCGGTCCGAAGCCTGCGGCTTTTGCTACATCGACCCGATCCAGCTTCAGCAGGTCCTGATCAACCTGGTGGTCAACGCCCGCAACGCCATCGATGGTCAGGGACACATCACGATCGAACTGCGCGCGGCCGAATCCGACGCCGGGCAGAAATCCACGGCACGTCTGCGCGTGATCGATACCGGGCCAGGCATAGACCCGGCGCTGGGTGAGCGCATCTTCGAACCGTTCGTCACCAGCCGGCAGAAAAGCGGCGGCACCGGATTGGGTCTGGCCGTCAGCCACGAGATTGTTCATCAGGCCGGCGGCAGGATCTCCTTCACCTCCAGACCGGGCCATGGAACCACGTTCGACGTCTGGTTGCCAACCCGCCGCGAACCGGAACAACGCGACTGAACCCCAACGTTGCATAAATTTTCGGAGTTGGAAGCCCGGAGAGTGGTATTTCCGCGGGCTGCACGGATTGTTGCCAACCGGAGCGCAGCTTCACCCTGCGTGAGAATTGGCAACGCGAGTACGGACCGCGCGACGTGATATACGACGGCTGCTATACCGGGCAGCGTAGCGATTCCGGCCCGAAAATTTATGCAACGTTGGGGTGGCAAGGACCTGCCCGGCCTTTGGCCGGAAAGCCGGGTGCCGCCCGCACAGCGATTGACTTTGCTCCACTGAACTGCGAAAACCAAGTTCCGGCCGCGCGCTACGCAGGCGCGGCCCGGTTCGTTGAGCAGCGCCATGTCGGCATCGGCCGCTTTTTGACCTTGCGCTCCCGCCAATCGAGGGTGTGAACGAGATTGCTGGCGACAACGAAGGGTTCATCCAGACTGGCGACCGGTACTTCGGTGGGACCACCACGAATGCTGGTGCTGACCGGACAACAGATCAGTAGTCCGGTTTTTTGGTTGTAGCGCGCGCTGGAGAGCACGAGCGCCGGTCGATATTTGCCGATTTCCCGGCCGCGGGTCGGTTCAACCCGGCTTATTCGCCATCCGTCCGTAGCGAGACGCTGTCAGGTACCGTAGATGGGGTGTTTCGCGACCGAGCGCACCGGAAACGTAATGGCCTGTACGGTGAGGATGCGCGACCGAGCGAAGCGCCCCAGATGCGGGGCCTGACGGTGTCGCAGTAGGAGGGGTGGTGAATAAGACGGGTTCAAAGTCCAGCCAGACGATCTCGCCGCGTTCGGGAATGTAGCGGGGCATCAGTCCGAGTATTCGTGGGCGATCAGTTCGGGCAGTTCGTCGGCATGCGCCCGGTATGAATCGATCCCTTCGAGCAGCTCTTCCTCCGTCCAGGTCTTGCGCGGCGATTCTTTCGGACGAATCAGCAGGCCTTCATCGGTCAACTCCATGGTCACCCAGGTGCCTTTGCCGAGCTGCGCCGCCTCGCCGACCGCACGGGTGATGCGCAACCCCATGCTGTTGCCCCAGGGCTGGATACGGCCTTCAAACTTGGGGGAAATCTTGCGGCTGGTGCTCATCGGCTAAACCGGTGTCGATACTGATGTATATCAGAAGTATATACCTCACATCCGGCACGCGCAAAGGTCCAATTCGAATCGAACGGAGTTCCAGGGACAGTATATTTAACTCGGTCCCGCTGCCGTGATCATTCTATGCCTCGCATCGCTTGCGTTGTTTCGCGCGTTAATTCCACCGTCTATGACTCAGTGCGCTATGACTGAACACTTCCGCGCAGAATGATTGCTTAGCCCGTCGCCGAGACTTTCTGCTGACGGGCCTGCTCGAAACGCGCCCAGACGCCGTCGGGGCCATCCCAGCGCCCGCGGGTGGCGCCCTTGGTGTATTCGGTGGCGCGTTGTTCGAAGAAATTGGCGAACTCCACACCGTTGAGAATCTCCACCAGCCACGGCAGCGGGTGCCCGACCAGCGGGCTGTAGCTGCCGTCGCGCAGCTCGAAACAGCCGAACACCGGCGGCAGTTTCAGTTGGGTCAGGCGCCAGTCGGCGATATAGCGCACGTAGGCCTTGATGTCGGCGGCGCTCATCCCTTCAATCTCGCCCAGTTCGAACGCCAGGTCGACGAAGTTCTCCTCCAGCCGCACCATGGTCTTCGCCACGTCGATGATGTCGTCGCGCACCGCCGGAGTCATCGCGCCGGTTTCGCGGTTCCATTCGTGAAACAGCCGGATGACGCCCTCACAGTGCAGCGATTCGTCGCGCACCGACCAGCTCACGATCTGGCCCATGCCCTTCATCTTGTTGAAGCGCGGGAAGTTCAGCAGCATCGCGAAGCTGGCGAACAGGCTCATGCCTTCGGTGAACGCGCCGAACATCGCCAGCGTTCTGGATACGTCGGCCACTGTGTCGACGCCGAAGGTCTGCATGTAGTCGGCCTTGGCCTTCATCTGGGAATAGTCGCGAAACGCTTCGAACTCGGTCTTGGGCATGCCCAGGGTTTTCAGCAGCAATGCATAGGCGTCGATGTGCACGGTTTCCATGTTGGTGAACGCGGCCATCATCATCTGGATTTCCAGCGGCTGGAAAATCGGGATGTAGCGCTTGAGGTAGTTGTCGCTGACTTCGACATCGGACTGGGTGAAGAAGCGGAAGACCTGGGTCAGCAGCGCGCGCTCGGCCTGGCTCAGCCGGTCGCCGCTCCAGTCCTTGATGTCGTCGCCCAGCGGCACCTCCTCGCCCATCCAGTGGGTCTGCTGCTGGCGCTTCCAGAAGTCGTAGGCCCAGCCGTAGCGCTCGACGTCGTAGGTGCCCGAGGACGTCAGCAGGCCGACCTGGCCGGTGCCGATCAGGTCGCGCGGGTTGGTTCCGAGATCGATCACTGGCATGCCAGGCATTCCTCGTAGTCGGTGGGCGCGAAGGGTTCGGCGGTCTGGTCGGCAGCGTCGAGCCTGCCGGCGAATCCGGCCCGCTGGATCGACTTCGAGCGGCAGTAGTACAGGCTCTTGACGCCGCGCTTCCAGGCCGACCAGTGCAGCATGTGCAGGTCCCACTTGTCGATGTCGCCGGGCAGGAACAGGTTCAGCGACTGGCTCTGGCAGATCATCGGCGCGCGGTCGGCGGCCAGCTCGACGACCCAGCGCTGGTCGATCTCGAACGCGGTTCGATACGCGGCTTTCTCGTCGTCGTCCAGGCAGTCCAGGTGCTGGACCGAGCCTTCATGTTCCAGGATCGAGCCCCAGGTGGCCGCATCGTCGCGACCGCGCTCGGCCAGCAGCGCCTGCAGGTGCCGGTTGCGCACCGTGAACGAGCCCGACAGCGTCTTGTGGGTATAGATATTAGCCGGGATCGGCTCGATGCAGGCACTGACGCCGCCGCAGATGATCGAAATCGACGCCGTCGGCGCGATCGCCAGCTTGTGGCTGAAACGCTCTTTGGCCCCAACACGCAGCGCGTCCGGGCACGGCCCGCGCTGTTCAGCCAGTTCGATCGAGGCCCGATCCATCCTTGAGCGGATATGGTGGAAGATCTTCAGGTTCCACGACTTGGCCGGCGCACTTTCAAACGGCACGCCGCGAGCCTGCAGGAACGAATGGAACCCCATGACGCCAAGACCAATCGAGCGTTCGTTGAGCGCCGAATAGCGTGCCTTCGCCATCTCTTCGGGCGCCGACTCGATGAACTGCGTGAGCACGTTGTCCAGGAAGCGTGCCACATCCTCGATGAATTCCTCGCGCTGATGCCACTGATCCCAGGTCTCGATGTTCAGCGACGACAGGCAGCACACCGCGGTGCGCTCGTTGCCGTCGGAATCGACGCCGGTGGGCAGCGTAATCTCGCTGCACAGGTTTGAGGTGCGGACTTCGAGTCCGAGTTTCTTCTGGTGCGCGGCCATGTCGCGGTTGACCGTGTCGATGAACAGCAGGTACGGCTCGCCGGTCTGCAACCGGGTCTCAAGAATGCGCTGCCAGAGGCTTCTCGCGTCGACCCGGCGCAGGACTTCGCCGCTATTGGGGCTTTTCAGCGGAAAGTCGGTGCCGTCGGTCACCGCCTGCATGAACGCGTCGGTGATGTTGACCCCGTGATGCAGGTTCAGCGCCTTGCGGTTGAAGTCGCCCGAGGCCTTTCGAATTTCCAGGAATTCCTCGATTTCCGGATGATGCACGTCCAGGTAGACCGCCGCAGAGCCGCGCCTGAGCGAACCCTGGCTGATCGCCAGCGTCAACCCGTCCATGACGTGCACGAACGGCATGATGCCCGAGGTCTGGCCGGTGCCCTTGACCGGCTCGCCGATCGAGCGCACCTGGCCCCAGTAGGTACCGATGCCGCCGCCGTTGGAGGCCAGCCAGACGTTCTCGTTCCAGGTATCGACGATGCCCGTCAGCGAGTCCGGCACCGAGTTCAGAAAGCACGATATCGGCAGTCCTCGGGTAGTGCCGCCGTTGGACAGGATGGGCGTGGCCGGCATGAACCACAACTGCGACATCGCGTCATACAGCCGCTGGGCATGCTCGACGTCGTCGGCATAGGCGCAGGCCACGCGCGCGAACATGTCCTGCGGCGTCTCGCCCGGCAGCAGGTAGCGGTCTTCGAGGGTCTGGCGGCCGAACGCGGTCAGCAGTTCGTCGCGCGCCGGCACCAGCCCCAGGTCTTCGCTTCGCGGCCTGGGCCCCAGCGGGGCCGGCACCGGCGCGCGGGCCGGGGGTTTGTTTTCGGGCAAGCGTGCTTCGGTTCGTTCTGCTGCGTTTGCGGTCTGGTTCATTCAATCCTCCGTGGCCCTGGCGGCACGGCTACGGGGATTCGAAGCGGATCAACCGACAGCTCAGCGAACACGCCTGGCCATCAACCGCCTTCGGGAAACCCCGCCCGTGGGTTCAATAATCGGTGTACACGGCAGGTTTCCTGGCTTGCGGGTCATCGCGCCGGAGCGGCCTTCCCGGTGCACGACTCCAGTGGACGCATTGCTCGCGGCACTCTCCGCCTACAGTTGCGGGGACAGCTTCGGCTTCGTACCGAATTCCCTTTCAACCCAGCTTATCCCAATATCTTGGGATGCCGGGCACCGTGACACCCCATATGATGGGCTAGTCGGGGAAACAGGTCAAGCCCTGATTTGCCTTGATGTTGAGAGCGAATAAACTGTCCGGACATGCAGCGCATCAAGAAACTCGACCGGCACTATCGCTATATTTTCGGCCACGTGTTGCGCACCGAAAGCGCCATACACGGCAACAATCGGAAAGACAATTGCGCCGGGCCGGCTAGACTGGACCCCTGATTTGAAGCCGGATCGATGACTATGCCGCTGACCATGGCCCAACTGGCCGAACACATCGAGGCGCATGCCGAGCAGAGCCTGACCCTGGCCGAACTGGCCAGGCTGGCGCGGTTGAGCCCGGGCTGGCTGCAGCGCCGCTTCAAGGCCGAGATCGGCGTCAGTCCGCGCGCCTACCAGCACGGCATTCGCATGCGCCGCCTGCGCGCCGATTTGCGGGCCGGCGATCAGATCAGCGGTGCGATCTACGAGGCCGGGTTCGGCTCGCTCAGCCGGGTTTATGAAGTCGCCGATCGCGAACTCGGTATGACGCCGGCGCGCTACCGGCGCGGCGGTGCCGGCGTGCAGATCCATTACGCAATTCGCGCCACGCGTTTGGGACTGTTGCTGATGGCCGCGACCGAGCGGGGTGTGTGTCATGTGCACTTCGGCGATTCGGCAAGCGCCTTGACCGACGACCTGGCAGAGGAATTTCCACGGGCGACGATTGTGGAGCCAGGCGCGGAATCGGGCGGGTTATCCATCATCGATGCAAGCGCCAAATCGCTCACCCAATCGATCGCCGGATCGCCGGAACAGGCCAATCCCGAACTGGACGACTGGATGGCAGCGTTGCAAACGCACATCGATCGCGGCACGCCGCGTCCCGACTTGCCGATGCATGTATTCGGCACCGCCTTGCAGTTACGTACCTGGCGGTTCCTCACCAGCATCGGCGATGGTGAAACCTGCAACTATTCCGAAGTCGCCGACGCGATCGGCTCGCCCAAAGCCGTGCGCGCGGTCGCTAACGCCTGTGCCGCCAACCGCATCGCGGTTTTAATCCCCTGCCACAGGGTGTTACGCAAAGATGGCGGTGTCGGCGGTTATCGCTGGGGCATTGATCGCAAGCTGGCGCTGCTCGACGCCCGCCGACCAGCGCATCGACCACCGCGCGGCCGCGGTACCGGCAATGACTAGTCCAACCGGAAGTATTGCCTCGGCGCATCGCTGAAGCGCAGCATGACGAGCGCCTCGCGGGTTGCCTGATCAATCACCCGGATGCCTCTAAAGCATCCTGCGCGGCCCGCTCGAGCTGCTGTAACCGCAGATTTGCCGCGCGGACTGCATCGGAGCCGGCACCGTTTATCTGCACATACAGTTTCAGAGCCGCGCGTTGTTGTTCTAGCGCATCGGTTGTGCGACCGGCGGCTTGCAGTGTTTTCGACAGGTTGACCCGGGTAACGGCCTCGTTGCGCGAGTCGTGCAGCAAGCACAAGCGCAGGGCTTCTCGCAACCAGCGCTCGGATTGTTCATATTCACGCATTTGGCGCAGGGTGTTGCCCAGCCCGTGGGCCGTGTAGGCCAGCAGCAAATGATCCTGCGGCAAGGTCTGCTGACGAATGCGGTGCACTTGCCGGTACATCTCGACAGCTTGCTCCAGTTGGCCGGCCTCGCGCAGGCTGCCAGCCAGGTTGGACAGAATGGTCAGGGATTCGGGGTGGCGCTCGCCAAGCACTTCGACGTGGGCGGCGTGGGCGCGTCGGCCAACCTCGGCGGCCTTGCGGTAATCGCCAAGGCTGTCGTAAACAAGCGCCAGCTCAGCCAGTCGGGCGGCAGTTACGGGATGTTGCTCTCCATGAAGAGCGAGCGTCATTTCCATCGCCGCCCGGACCATTTCCAGGCGTATTTCGGAATCCGGATGTTTCAGGCCCAGGGCGTGCATGGCTGTGGCAATATCGGGGTGGGGAGCTGCCCGAAGCTCGCGATATAATCCCAGTGCCGTCTCCAAATCGGCAATGCCTTGCAAAAATAGCGGATCGCTCCTGGGCAAATGATACGTGCGCAGAAATCCGCGCAGATAGTGGCTGTCAGCCGCAGCAGCCCGCTCATCGTTACCGCCGGTGGGGTGTCGGGCTTCGAGCAGGTCGGTCAGCAGCGCATCGCCCGCTCCGAAACGGTTATCGAAGGCCAGCGCCTCGGCCAGTTTCAAAGTCAGCACCCGGGTTTCGGGATGTTCCTGACCACGCATCTGGCGCGACAGTTCAACCGCCGCATGCAGCGTTTCGCGCGCCTGCGCCCAGTATTTCAGATTGAGCATGGCATCGCCCAAAATGCTGAGCAGACGCATGCGCGCTTCCGGTTCGCCCGCCAATTCTCGCCGGACATGGTCGCGATACTGTTCAAGCCGTTGGCCAGCCGACATCAACTGGTCGGCTCCACGGTCGACGTCGGAGAACCGGATCATTCCGGCCATTGCATCGCTGAGTCGTTCGCTGCTGGTGGCCGCGGCCACGGCCCGATCACGCTCGCGGGCCAGTTCGGCCGATTGCAGCGCAAGCGCCAGCAGGCCCGCGGCCAGCACCAGCACAACAACGGCCGTCAGCCCGACCCCGAGTGCGTGTCGACGGATAAAGCGATCGGCCCGGTAGCGCCGGGTGGCCGCGCGCGCACGGACCGGCAGCATCTGCCGGTGTCGGCGCAGGTCTTCGGCCAGTGCCTCGACACTGGTGTAACGATGCTTCGGTTCGCGCGCCAGCGCCATCAGCACGATGTTGTCCAGATCTCCTTGCAACCGCCGTCGCAGCGATTTCGGTCCCTCCACAAACTGCGCTGTCACATCCGGATCGATGTTGCCGGTTCGCCAGCATTCGCTGGGGCGCGGAATCACCGAGTTGCTGATTGTCCGGGCCAACTCATAGGCACTGGTTGTAGTCGCTGAGTACGGCAATTTGCCGCACAGCAGTCGAAACAGCACCAGCCCGAGCTGGTAGACCTCCGAGGCCACCGTGACCGGCTCGCACCGGGCCTGTTCCGGGCTGGCATAGTCGGGCGTCATGCGGCCTGCGGCGATGGTTGTGCCCGAGTTACGGGCCGCATCAATGGTCTCCAACGCCCGGCCGAGGCCGAAATCCACCAGCCGGACCTGGCCATCGGCGGCAACCAGCAGATTGGCCGGTTTGATGTCGCGGTGCAGGATCAGTTGGCGGTGGGCGTAGTCGATGGCATCACACGCCTGCACGAATAGCTCCAGCCGGGCATTCACATCCAGCCGGTTCCGGGCCGTGTATTCATGCACCGGAATGCCGTCGATATATTCCATCGCGAACCATGGCCGCCAGCCGTCGGTGATGCCGCCATCGATCAGGCGCGCGATTCCGGGGTGTTCCAGTTGTGCCAGCAGCTCGCGTTCGCGTTGAAACAACTGGACCAGCGCCGGATCGGTGCCGGTGCCGGCCAGGACCTTGAGGGCGACGCGCTGTTTAAATCCACCCTCCAGGCGCTCGGCCAGAAAAACCGTTCCCATGCCGCCGGTGCCGATCGGCCGGACCAGCCGAAACGCGCCCACCACAGTGCCGGGCCTGAGCTGGCCGTCATTGGCCAGCGCCGCAGACAGGCCCAGCGAGAGCGACTCGTGCGCCAGCGCGGACTGTTCCAGGCCGGGCAACTGCGAATGGGCCGCCTCAATCAGTGTCTGCAGCAATTGCCGATCCTCGGCGTCGGGCAGATTGTGTTCGACCTCGCCCGCCTCCAGGGCCGCTTTCAGGGCCCGATCGATGCGCGCCATTCTTTCGGCATTCACGGACTGCTCCCTTGAGTTGATGCCGTCTGCTGTTTCCCGAACCCCTATACTAATACCGTGCACCGGGCAAATCACGGATTGAATCATTCATGCACGATCCCCAGACCATCACCATACTGTTGCAGCGCTGTCGCGAAGGTGATTCGGACTCGTTTGATGAGCTCATCCCGGTGGTCTACCACGAACTCAAGCGAATCGCCCACAGACAACTGGCACGCTGGCGGCCCGGCCAGACACTCAATACCACGGCGCTGGTGCATGAAAGCTACGCCAGGCTGGCGCGCAACGCCGGAGTGGATCTCGACAATCGCAAGCATTTCTATGCGGTTGCCGCCCGGGCGATGCGTTCGGTGGTGGTGGATTATGCTCGCAGCCTGTTTGCCGACAAACGCTCGGGCATTCGGGCCGACATCGATCTGGCCTCGTTGCCCGACGATGGCCCGGCCCGTGCCGAACAGGTGGTGGCGGTCGACCAGCTTCTCGAAAAACTCGAAGCGCTGGACGCGCAAATGGCGCGCATCGTCGAATGTCGTTTTTTTGCCGCCTACACGCTTGACGAAACAGCCGAGGCGCTGAACATTTCGCGGCGCACCGTACAGCGCAAATGGCAGCGCGGCCGGGCCTGGTTGGCGGCCATGGGAAGTGAAGCCGGTCAATGACCGCGGTTTGTTGCCGTCGCTATTCGTATTTCAGCGTAATGACCCGGGACAGATGGCGGTTCTCTCCCATCCCGAACGATTCTGCGGCGGTTGTCGTCGTCGTGTGCTCCCGCACGTAATCGTAGAACATCGTTTCGGCTGCACCGGGTGCCACCGGTTGACTGAGTGTCAGGCCCACTCCAAACAGTACTATTCGCAGCACTCCCTGCCTCCGGAACACAGTCTTTAGAAACCGCGTTCAGGCTCGGCGAACGGCTCGGAGAAGTCCTTTGCAAAATCTGACTAAAGTCTGTATTTTTCCTCCGTTGCGTCCGGCAATAGTGGTGGTCCCTGCTTCAGCCCGCCTTATTCACCACCTGATCGTCGCGAAGCGGTTCCAGGCTTCGTGGATACGGCGTTTTCGCGATCGAGCGCTCCCAAAGCGTGCTCGGAAAGAAAAACTGATAGAGGTGTCCACTTTTTCGAGCAGAACCCGAATAGTCCTATTGAACAAATAATCGGGAGCAGCCGGATGTATCGAATTACAACAGCCCAGTACCTGTTGACCACACTGACAATCTGTTGCTGTACTGCCTTGTTGGCAGAGGATGCGGGCGAGGTTGGAACATCGCCGAACGAGTCGTACGGCCTGGCAGCGGATCAGGCCCCGCCGGCCGCACTTTCTTATCTGCAAGAGCTGGAGACGGCCCGGCAGCAGGCTGCAGGACGCGACAGCGATAGAGAACTGCCGCAGTACTGGCAGCAAGTCGCCAGAGAGTCTGCCGAGGACTGGGGCCTGAGCGAGGCCGAGGCGATTGAGAAAACACGCAGCCTGTACAACAAGAAGGCGGGTTTAGTGCGCAGCAGCGCTCGTGGAGCGGGCGGCAGCAATGTCATCACGGTGGGGGCGGATATCGGTGGCACCTGTGATTTTCTCGCCACCAACGGCAATAACGGTCTGCAGCAGGCACTGGATGAGGCCAATCTGGGCGCCAATGCCGGCGTCAACAACGAAATTCGCATCGCGAACTCCGGCGATTACAGCGGCCGACGCTACTTCATCAATGATGATTTCCAGGGTGATCAGAGCATCACCATCGTCGGCGGGTACGAGTTCTGTTCCAGCTCTGAGCCGAGCCAAATAACGGTACTGGACGCCAATGGCACATCAGGGACGACGATGGGAATTTCTGAAGCGGTTGATCCGGAGTTGGTTGTGCTGGAAAATCTGCGCATCCGCAACGGCAGTAACCCGAGTGGCGATGGCGGCGGCCTGGCGATCAATAACAATAACTTCGTTATTCTACGCAATACCAATATCACCACCAGCACTGCTGGCGACGGTGGCGGTATTTCGGTGAATGGTCTGTCTACGGGCAGTACCGTGCTTTGGCTGCTGGATGGCTCGTCTGTAGGCAGCAACACGGCAGATGCGCGTGGTGGTGGACTGTATTGCCGAGGTGCGTCGGTTGTGTTCGACAGCCTGTCTGCTGTGTTCTTCAACGCGGCCGATAATGGTGGTGGTGTTTATGTCGATGACGGCTGCAGTGCGGTTTCTTACGCCAGCTTCCCGTCGGGCATCCGGCTGAATGAAGCCGTTGTTGATGGCGGCGGTGTCTATGTTGTCGGGATGGATAGCGTGTTCACATTGAATGGCGGCGAGAATTCTGTGCTCGGCTTTGGCAATGCCAGTGTCGCTGGCATCATCAGTGACAACACTGCCGGCAGACACGGTGGCGGCATCTTCGCCGGTGCATCACTGAGGATGGACCGTCGGCTGGCAGGCGATGACTGTCATAACCCGGTATTCTGCTCGAGAATCTCAGAAAACGAAGCCAGGCGCGGCGCGGCGATCCGGGTGTTGGGAGGAAATGATGCGAGCAGCGAGGTGGTCGATATCCGCCAAACCTGGATCACCGAAAACATTAATACCGAATTCCCGCAAATTATCAATATCAGTGGCGATAGTGATTCCGGCATCGAGTTGTTGATGGAAGGCAATGTCATTGCTGAAAATCAGGTAGCAGACGGCGGCCCTCTGAGAACCATCAGACTGAACGATGTCGACTCGGCGACCATCGCTTTCACCACCATTACTGATAACAACGTCTTTCCATTCGACGCCGCGATCGAAGCTTCAGGTCAGGGTGATTTGCGGGTCTACTCCAGCATAGTGCATGAAAATTTCGGTACGATTTTCGATGCCACGTTCGGCAGTGCGCTGATCGCAGAGACAGACTGCCTGCTGGTGCATGAAGATGGAACACAGCCGCCGCAATCCACGCAGATATTCACCGGCGATCCAGCTTTTGACGGCACCACTGCTTATGGGTTGGGGCGCAATTCTGCCGCCATCGATATCTGTGATACTAGTCTTTATACCCCGCAGGAGACCGATATTCTCGGTGAAACTCGTGGTTTTGATATCACCGCTGTGCAAGATGAGCTCGGCCCGTACGATCTTGGTGCCAATGAACGTACCGCGCAGCTCGGCCCGCTGCAGGTGTTTGCCACTTCGGTGACCGGCAACGGCGATCTGAGCACCTGGGCCGATGCCAATGGCGCCAGTGGCACTGACGCTGGTGACCAGATCTGCCAGGCACGCGCATTGGCAGCCAGCCTGCCCGAGCCGGCCAATTTTGTTGCGTGGCTTTCCGACAGCAACGACGATGCCTACTGCCGCATTCACGGATTGACGGGGGAGCGCGACAACAACTGCGGTCAGGCGCAGCTGCCGGTCAACGCCGGCCCGTGGCTGCGCACCGATGGCCAGCCGTTTGCTGAATCGATTGAACTGGCGCTGGCGCCGGACCATGTCTCTTTCCTGCCGCCACGATTCGACGAGTTTGGCAACGAGCTTCTAGATTTATCCTTGAGGACGGTGCGCACGGGCACGGATAGCAGCGGTCGCGCCCAAACCAGCAATTGCAGTGATTGGAGCAGCATTAGCGGTACTGGGTCAATTGGCGACACGAATAATGTCGGTGCCGGGTGGGGTCGACTGGGCGGCGGTACCTGCAGTGGTGAAAGGCGCCTGCTGTGCATGGAACGTGGCCCCGGACCGGAATTGCCGCCGTTTGGTGCGGACGGCAAGCTGATCTTCGCTTCTTCTGCTTCCGGCAGAGGTGATATGACTTCCTGGTCGGCGGCGGAGCCTGGTAGCAGCGGTATCGAGGCCGGGGATTCGATTTGCCGAAATCTGGCCACCGATGCCGGTTTGCCCAACCCCCTGGCGTTCAAGGCCTGGTTGTCGGACAGCAACAATGCTGCTCCCGCCCGAATTTTCAGCAACGGCCCCTGGGTGCGCCTGGATGGTGTACCGGTAGCTGCCAACGGTGCGGAGTTGATCTCTTCATTCCGCAACACCGGCATCGCCCTGACCGAACTGGGCCGTTACCTGAGCAACAATATAGTCTGGACGGGCACCAGTGATGACGGCAGCCCTGAGCTTGATCATTGCAACAACTGGCAGGACATCAGCGCCAACTTTGATGGGATGGTTGGGGTTGCAGAAGCTTCGGCCTCCCGTTGGTCAGGGTCCTCTCCACGCTCATGCGATCGTTTCGCGCATCTTTACTGCATCGAGGATGTAGATCCGGATGTGCTGTTCCTTGACGGGTTTGAGCAATGATCACTTTGGGCAAAACCGGTGCAATGCGAAGCTCTGCTTTGCATGCCTGCAATAAAAGGGTGTTGGTCGACCGGCCCATACGCCGCTGCCCGGCGCGAATATCCGTTTCTTACAACGTCTTTTCCCCGCGCCTTCGTAGTATTGCGTTAGTGAGCGGTTCGGCCGTAGAGAGGCCGGCACGCTTCTTGCGCAGACCATTTAAGCATTACAGGTGTCCACTTTTCTGGGCGGTTCTCGAAAAAGTGACTAAATCACAGAGAAATGTTTTCAATGAATTACGCCAACGATTTCGGCGAGGTGCCACCGAGCGACTCCTCGTCGTTGGAAACGCTGTTCATCGACAACGTCGGCGATGGGTCTCTGGAAATCGGAACGGTCATCACCGAGGGTCCGGCAGCAGCAGACTTTCAGATTACGCCGAGCGACGACCAGTGCAGCCTGAAGATTGTCGATCCGGATGATACGTGTGGCATCGGCATCCGGTTCGTACCGCAGACGCCGGGCATTCGCGCTGCAAACCTCCGTATCCCATCGAACGATCCCGACGGGCCCGAAATCATTGAACTTCAAGGCACCAGTGATATCGTGTTTGTTAGTGGATTCGAGTAATGAACAGCGCCGACCGTGTCTTCCGCTTGAACAGGATCGAGGCGCTACGGCTGAGAAGTCGTAAATCAATTGCGAAACGACGCGTTGCTGGTCCCGTCAGGCTATCCTGATTGCTGATCGATGAACGCTTGTAGCTGAATGCTTTCGGCACGAAGGCTTATAAATCACTTCTCGTTCGTAGAGACGGCAGCATGAATACAATGGGAGCTGATAACTCGACCGGCTTGGCCGCTATCCCCGAGCTGTTGAGAATACTGCTCGGTCTTGGCCTGGACTATCTGCGCTGGGTTAGTCTTACGCCGATGGTCCTGATCTGGGCGCTTTATCTGGTGCTGGTGTTCTTGATGATATACGCCAATTTCGAAGGGTCGTTCTGGGGTGGCCTGGAGCGCGGTTATGAGATCTACAGCGAGCGGTTTGGGCCAATTGCCTGGGTCGAGGAAGGGGAGGCAGCCTATGAACGCGAGCAGGCCACAGGTGCGGTCGAAGCCACGTCCGAGGAATCAGAGGAATTCGACATCTCGGCGCTCTTTCGGCTGATCATGAAAGTTTGGGGCATTGTTGCTCTGGTGGCGTGGCTGTTGAGTATCCTGCGCGGGATAGTGTTCGGGCCACGCCCGCCGCGCACGCTGGGTCAAAAGCTCAAGCTGATGCTTCTTGCGGTTATCGGTGGCTGGGCCATACTCCTCCTGACCGCGATGTTCGGCAGCACCAAGTTTGAAGGTGGCCTTTCCGGCTGGATTATCTGGTTCAGCGTGCTGGCGGTCATCGTGACCATCGTCAGTGTCGTTACGCTAATCGTCGGCCAAGCCTTCGAGTTCCTGCGCAAACGACTGGAACCGGAACTCGCGCCCGGTTCCACGGCAGTGAACTGAGTCGCCGCTGCTGCATTGTCTGAGCTGTTTTCCAATCAATAAAAAGCCGTTTTTACAACGGCTTTCCCCCGCGCTTGCGTAGTATTGCGTCAGTGGACGGCGTGGCCGCAGATAGAGCAGCGCGCATTCCGCGCAGCCCGTAAAAGCACTGCAGGTGTGAACGGCACTGATTTAACCCGGATTTAAGCAGAATTCTCCCGTAGGAGCCTAGCCAGTGTGTTAAGTCAGCGGCATTCATTTCAGATGTCCACTTTTTTGTGCGGTTTACGAAAGCATGAGTGAGCGGCACAAATAACAGGAGCAGGCTGATGCACCGGATGACTTGTGGCGCGATCGCGAGGTTGCGTGAATCCAGGATTACCTGCCAGAGACAACAGCCTAAGGAATCAAATGTATGAAATCTATTCTGTCAGTAATATTGTTTGCCTGCCTGATTTGTTCCCAGCCTGCCGGGGCGCAGCTGGGCAGCGGGGTGATGACCAATGAAGAAGGCTGGATAGTCGAGTCGGATTTCGCATTTACCAGCCCCATGTCGGCGCTGATCCGCCCCGACGATGGGCTGATTTTTCTGGGCGCTCGTACTGGCAACCTATTCCGCTCGGATGCACAGGGCAACAGCGAACAGCTTGTCTCCACAACCCAGGTCGCGGGCGTTGGCTATGATCCGGCGACCGGTGCGATTTTCCTGAGCGAGGATTTTCCCGGCAACATCAAACGCGTTGACATCGATCCGGACACCGGTGCGGCGAGTGCGCAGAACTGGGTCACCGGCTTTCACTCCGGTGACGATGACTCCGCCGGCATCGCGGCGGTCCCATCCGACTATACCGGGACCCTGCTGCTTCCCGGCGACATGGTGTCCACCGATCGCGGTTTCAACGGCCCGAATATGATTTACACCTGGTCGTCGGACACGCCTGAGAACGAGATCCTGGTGCTGGATGACAACGGCTCGCTGGTCGATCCGTTCGATATTGCCGTAAAAGGCCAGACGATCGCCATTGCCGATTTCAACGAAGGCATAAAATTGCTAAATGATGACGGCTCGGTGAGTCCGCTGGTTACCGCGGGTGTGTCATTCATGGCCGCCCAGGGCGTGGTCTTCGACACTCGCTCCGACGACCTGCTGGTGCTGGATACAGCGCTGGACGGCGTCTACCGGGTCGACATGACCACCGGCCAGGCGACAGCCATGTTCAGCCAGCTCGGCAGTTCGGGAACCAATTGGGGCGGGGTCAATATTCATGACGACGGCTCGCTCCAGCGAATCGTGGTCTCGGTGACGGAAGGCGATCGTGTGCTGGTGTTTTCGGGTCCTGACTTCCTGTTTATAGATGGCTTTGAAAGTCCTTAGCCCGTTTGCTTTCAGATGTTCTCGCCCTCAAGAAAGATCGACAGTACGATGCACAAATGCGGTTGTGTCCGCAATGACTGGCGCGCTGCTGATCTACTGTGACAACTGATCGATGGCCGCCTGTAGCTGCGTGATTTCATCGCGGATGCTCGTCAATCGCCCCTCGTCGCTGGAGAATTCAGCGGCTTGCCGCGCGTAGTCCAGGGCCTCGCCGGCTGTTTCGCGCTCGCCGGCAACGAGGCTGTCGCGTGCCAGCGTGGTCAGGCCTTCTGCTGTGTTCATGGCCATATCGATTCCGAGCGCGCTACTGACCTGCTCCAGTGACTCGAACGCCTTTACATAGGCCGCCAGCGCCTGTTCACGACGCTCCAGCCTGTTGAGCGTTTCGCCCAGCGAAATCCTCAGTTCGAGTTTGGAAGGATGAGGCTCGGGGCGGATGCGGTCGTAAATGGCCAGCGAGTCGTTCAGGTGGGTGACAGCCAGCTCCAGTTCACCCTGTTGCTCGGCGAGTGCGGCCTGCCAGGAAATAATGGTGGCCAGGTTGCCGTCATCGGGTCCGCGGACGAGTAGCCGAATCCGCCGCGCTTCGGCCAGCAGTTCGCCGCTGCGCTCATAGTCGCCATCTTCCAGCGCAAGACGTCCCAGTCGGTATTTGACCCGGCCCACTTCCTGGCTTTCGTCGCCATACAGCTCGGCGAAGTTTTCCTCGAGTTGCTCAAAAATCGGTATGGCCAGTTCCCGGCGTCCGGCGCCCATCGCAATCGTGGCCAGATTCCCCTTGGTATGCAGCGTCAGCGGGTCATCCTCTCCGAGGCTTTCAGTATAGTAGGCAACCAGCTCATTGAACATCGGCAGCGCTTTCTCCGGCTGTCCGATATAGTTGTAAAAAACCCCCAGATCGTTGAAGATCGCGTAGCGCTCCGCTTCGAATTCGGGCTTGTCGGCATAGACATCCAGCGCCTGTTTGAACAGGGCTTCGGCGCGTTCCAATTCTCGTTCGTTGGCCAAAGTGATGCCCAGGTTGCGAAGCGATGTGGCATACAGGACCGGCCGATCCGGCACGCTTTCCAGCAGCGTATTGGCGCGCGTCAGATAATCCACGGCCATTTCATGATCGTTTTGCTGTTGCGCGACCCGCCCGCGCCACATGAGAATCTCGGCGTAATCATCCACATAATCGGCATCGGACGCGCTCGGCGCGTTCTGCACGCGGTCCAGGGCCCGGTCGAGCAGTTTGGCCGACTGTTCGAAATCCAGCAGTTTGTAATTGGCCAGCGCCAGGGCCAGCAGCATTTCGGCCTGCACCGCGGGGGCCTCGCCCAGCGTGTCAACCGATTCAGCGCCTTGCTGCAGCAGCTCGTAGGCGGTGATATCGCGGCCGTCATCGTTCAGCGGTGAGGCCTGTTCGAACAGGCTGATCAGGTAGTCGCGAACCTGACGCGCCTTGGTCGTCTCGTTTTGCGCCCGTTGCGACTCGGCGGTGGCCCTGTCGCGCTCGGCGGCAAGCTCACGGGACTGCACGCCCAGCACGATGACCGAAGCCAGAAGCAGGCCGACGAATGACATGGTGCCGGCCACTGCTGCCTTGTTGCGCTGGACGAAGCGCGCCAGGCGATAGCGTCGGGTGGACGCGCGCGCACGTACTGGCAGTCGATCGAGATGACGGCGTAGATCGCCCGCGAATTCCGCGACGGTTGCGTAGCGTGCCTGAGGGTCGCGTGCAAGCGCGGTGAGCACGATGTTGTCG
>JAIVHD010000229.1:0-1885 GCA_020201235.1 Lysobacteraceae bacterium | reverse complement strand
CAGTAATAACTTCAGCCGGTCCTGGATGGAAAGCCGATGCTGGTTTGCGTATTCATGCACCGGCTGGCCATCGACATATTCCATCGCAAACCAGGGACGACGTTTTGCCGTAATGCCGCCGTCGATCAGTCGGGCGATATTGGGGTGTTCGAGCTGCGCCAGCATCGCGCGTTCGCGCTGAAACATGCTGACCAGCACCGGGTCGGCCACTGGGCCGCCGAGCAGCTTCAACGCCACGCGCTGCTCGAAATCGCCCTCGCAACGCTGCGCCTCGAATACCACGCCCATGCCGCCGGCACCGATTTGTTCGCCCAGACGGAACGGGCCGATGCGCGTGCCCGGCTCGATGTCGCCGGCCATCATCGCGGAGGCAATCTCGGATGCGAACTCGGCATGCTCGCCACAGGCCGCATCCAGCCCCGGCAATTGCGCGCCGGAGGCCTGGACCAGACGCTTCAGCACTCGACGCTCCTGGTCGCTCAGCGTTGACTGGTCGACCTGCTCGCCGTCGAGAATTCGTTCGAGAAGCCGGTCAAGCTCGATCAATCGGTCACGTTCCATACTGCTTCCTCGCAAGCCAGACGTACGCCTAATGGAAAGTTTACCTGCAACCCGGGCGCGACATTCGCCTGGACGGCTCATGATCAAGATTCGAATTTTGATTGAAAAAGTGGCCAACTTTCTGGCCAGGCTTCGATGCGGAATCAATTGTCGACAACGATGCCGAAGGCTTGGGTGCGGCCCTGAATTCGGGCGACAATGTCGTGGTCATGAATGATGTTGATTTTCGTGATAACGGCAGCCTTCAGACTTCCACCGGAAATCTGCGCCTGCAGCAGGGTTCACTGGCGCGGGATCAGGGCAACAACAGCTTCGTCGCCGGTATCAGTACCGATCTGGACGGCGAGGCAAGGATTTTCGGTGGTACAGTCGACCTGGGCCCGTACGAGGGCACGGCCCTGATCTTCGCCGACGGCTTCGAGGATTGGGCGCTCTGAGCCCAGGCTACTCACCATCCGTCCATAACGAGAGTGGTGAAAAAGCGGGGCTGGGCACCCAATTCGATTTTGATCATGCTGGCGACGCGTATTCTGCACGTATCTCGTATAGTAGAAACGCATTCACCGGGAAATTGTGGGCATGGAATGGATTGCAATCGGCATCGCCGTCGCGCTGCTCATATGGAGTATCTGGATTTACAACCGGCTGGTGATGCGCCGTAACCGGGTCGCCACGGCCTGGGGTGACATTGATGTGCAACTGACCCGCCGTCACGACCTGGTCCCCAACCTGGTTAATGTGGTAAAGGCCTATGCCCGCCACGAAAAAGGAACGCTGGAGGAAGTGACCCGCCTGCGCTCCGCAGCCCTATCGACGCAAAGCCCTTCGCGTTTGGGTGAGATCGAAAACGACTTGGAAAAACTTCTGGGGCGCTTGCTGGTGCTCCAGGAGAATTATCCAGATCTCAAGGCCAGCGACAACTTCGCCCAGCTCAGTGATCAGCTGGTCGAGGTCGAAAACCAGCTGCAATACGCCCGCCGCTACTACAACGGTGCAGTCCGCGACCTCAACACCCAGGTCAGGCAGTTTCCCGACCTGATCATTGGCAAATTACTTGGGTTTTCTGAAGCCGAATTCTACGCCGCCGACTCCAGCCAGCGTCAGGCAGTTTACGTGGGAGCTGCGTCATGACCATGCGACTTATCGCACTGCTAGCCGTGGCTTGCCTGGCCGCAGTCACTCAAGCCCAGACCGAAGACGAGCGCATCCTTAACTATCACAGCCGAATCGAAATTCAGGCCGACGCCAGCGTCATCGTGAACGAAACCATTACGGTGCGTTCTCTCCAACGCCAGATACGCCGCGGCATCTATCGCGATTTTCC
>JAIVHD010000142.1 GCA_020201235.1 Lysobacteraceae bacterium | reverse complement strand
GGGTACGTTCTTCGGGAAACGGCAGCGGCTGCATCAAAAGCCGCTCGATCAGTCCAAACGAGATCACGCTGGAAGCGATCCCCAGCGACAGCGTGATGGTTGCCAGCAACGCGAATCCGGGTCGGCGCAGCATGCCGCGCCAGGCGACGAAAACTTCATTGAGTACGTTGTTCATTGCTCACCCCGATGTTGCGCAGATTGACACTGCCGCTGCCATCACTCAGCAATTCGAAATCGGCAGCGCCATCGACACTGATGCTGCCGGATTCATCATTGATGCGAACGACACCAGCGGCATTCTGTACGGTGATGCTGCCACTACCATCACGGATGTCCAGATTTCCACCTGTACGCTGCACCAGAATGCTGCCGGAGCCATCATTGATGCGAACAACACCCGCTATATCTTTTACGGTGATGCTGCCACTACCATCACGGATGTCCAGATTCCCGCCCCCGTGCTGCACGGAAATACTGCCAGAACCATCATTAAATTTGATATCGCCGAGAACGTTGATCACGCTCATCGAACCTGAGCCATCTACGATCTCAAGCGCGCCACCCAGATTGCGTGCTTTTATCGAACCGGAACCGTCTTCGATCCGAACGTCACCTCGGACATCGTCAAGGACGATGCTGCCAGAGCCATCACGAATGTCCAGTTGTAGTTGTTCGGGCACGCTGACAATGAGATCGATGCGGTTGTCGCTGTCAGAAAGCCTGCCACCGCCGAAGTCGATATCGGCTTCCAGAACCGCACGCTTGCCATCCCGTACAAGGTTCAGCACATACTCATCGCTTGCCTTGACCTGCCAGACTTCCGCCGTAACATGAACCCTATCGCTGTCGGCCGTGCCACGCACGCTCAGACTCCCCGCACCGACATCGATATGCATCTCGGATAACTGCTGAGCGTCGAGATCCAGCTGCCTGGATTCTTGCAGTTCTGCATTGGTCATCGCCGCGCATGAGGCGAGCAGCATTGCTGCCGTCAGCGCAAAAATGGACATGATACGTTTGTTCATGATGTTCTCCATTCTGGTCAAGAAATGCTCCATAGCCATGACTGACTATTCATATCTCAAGGCCTCCACCGGCTGAATCGACGCAGCACGGCGCGCCGGCAACCATCCGGCAAGCACGATCACGCTCAGCAGGATGAATATGCAGATCAGCGAAATCTTGATACTGAACGGTGAAATGCCATAAAGCAGGCCGGCAGCACCCTGCCCGAGCACCGCGGCCAGGCCAATTCCCAGCAGGCCGCCGATGATTCCGAGTCGGAGTGCGTGCATGAGTACCATTTTCTGCAAACCCCAAGGACTCGCTCCGAGCGCGCCACGAAGTCCCAGCTCCGAGGAACGTTGGGCAATCGTGAAGCTCAGCATGCCGAACAGTCCAACTGCAGCCAGCACTGTCGCCAAGGCAGCAAACAATCCAGCCATCGTGCTCAACACCCGGTCGATGACGACAGACTGCTGCGAAGACCGCTCCAGCGTGTCGAGTTGATCGACCGGAAGATTGGGGTCCAGATCCGCTACCAGATCGCGAACCGCGGTCATCAGGTTCTCCGGCGGAACCCGAGTGCGCACATAGAAGGTCGCCGTCCCTGGAATCGGGGTTTGCCAGATCGGCAGAAAGAACTGGGACGGCGGTCTGTCCTTGATCGTTGCGTAGCGGGTGTCGCCAATCAATCCGATGATTTCGATATCGAGCTCAACGCTATTTCCAGTGCTGAGCGCCATGCGTTTGCCGATGACGTTTTCACCCATTTCGAATCTTTCGGCAAAAGCGCGGTTGACGATCGCGACCCTGGGGCGACCCGCGGTATCGGACGCGGAAAAATACCGGCCCGCCAACAGTGGAATATCCAGAGCGTTGAAAAACGCCTCACTGACAGCGTTGTAGTTGGAGCTCATGCCTGTATCAGGCGTGGCTTCAAAGCCCTCCACGCTCACGCTGCTTCCCCACGAGCTTTCGCTTAGCAATGGCACCAGCGAGATGCTTGCTGAATCCACTTCAGGCAGCGCGGCCATTCGAGCCTGGAGCTGCTGGTAAAGCGTCTGGGTTTGCTCGTCCTCGTAACCATTTCGTGCCGGGGAAATCCTGAACTGTACGATCTGTTCAATATCCATACCCAGATCAACCCGGGCGATGTTGATCATGCTCTGAATGAAAAGCCCGGACACCGTCAACAGCGCCAGGGCCAATGCGATCTGTCCGGCGACCAGGACCGAACGCAGGCGACTGGAGAATCGGCTGGATCCAGCGCGCCCCGACTGTTCGCGAATCGCAGCGATCGGCCGGCTGCCGAACGACTGGAGCAGCGGCACCATACCTGCCAGTATCATTGCAATCACGGAAATGCCACCAGCGACCAGGAACATTTGCGGATCAATCCTGGCACTGATTGGGAAGCCACCGGGTAAAATGCCCAGCACCAAACGCAAAGTGACCAGCGCAACGGGGATACAGGCCAGAGCGCCGATCAGTGCCAGAATCCCCAATTGAAGCAATTGCCGGACCATTATCTGGCGTCTTCCAGCGCCCAGGGCCATCCGAACGGCAGTCTCGCCACGGTCGCTCAAAGCGACGGCCAGCAACAGGTTGGCAATGTTTACGCAGGCGACGAGAAGTACCAGCGCGGTCACTCCCAGCATCAAGATCAACGGCGTTCTGGCCATGTCATGCGCATTCGACATGCCGGCAGGAGCAGCCACCAGCTCAAGCGGGCGTGACAGAAATCTTTGTCTCCAGTCGTCGCTGACCCCTTCCAGCAATGGCGCATCAAGCGCCTCGACAATCCGCCGGTAACCGCGATCCAGGGCCTGCTCCACCCGAACCGCGCTGGACTGCCCGGATACGCGGGTAAACAGGTACATCCAGTAGCTGTTGCGCGGGGTGATTTCCCAACCCCCGAGATCGGCGACCCGAGTCAGCGGCACGTCCGGATCGGAGCCGAAATCTCGACGCCAGTAGGCGTGGGAAAGCACCGCTACACCACCCTCTCCCGGACTGACGAACTCTTCAACGCGGTAAAGGCGACCGACCGCAGGCTTCACGTCAAGCACATCGAAATAGTTGTCAGTCACAAGCGCCCCGGAGGCACTTTTCGTGTCCCCGCTGAATGCAAGGTTAGCACCGAAGTTCCGGAAACCGGCAATGCCCCGGTGTGGCGCGTCGATTGCACTCAGATCGCGCCACATGGCGTGACTGAAGATCATCTCCTGACGACCGGTACCACTGCTGCTGGTCATGCCCTGCTTTGGGCCGGGCGATGACAGTGCATGAATCTGATCTGGTTCCGGAATCGGTAGCTTCTGAAGCAGAACCTGCTGGAACACGGAAAAAATCGCGACATTAACGCCAACGCCCAACGCCAGCGTAATCAAAATGATCGAGGTGACCCCCTTGCGCCTCAGCAGAGGCCTCAGGGCATCACGCAGGACAGGTTGCAAATTCATGTGCGCACTCTCGTGTTATTGCTTGGCGTACATCCGCGTGATTGACTAAGCTTGCCCGCTTGTTCTCGAACGCCGCGCCCTCGCCTTTTTCGTCAAGCCATCGGCCATAACGATGGCTGGCTATTCATATCTCAACGCTTGCACCGGCTGCACTTTAGCGGCACGGCGTGCCGGCAGCCAGCCGGCCAGCAGCACGACAGCCAGCAACAG
Organism: Lysobacteraceae bacterium; assembly: GCA_020201235.1. GTDB lineage: Bacteria > Pseudomonadota > Gammaproteobacteria > Xanthomonadales > Wenzhouxiangellaceae. The sequence continues at coordinate 1,413 of JAIVHD010000142.1, read as the reverse complement.
CACTGCCGCCAGCAGCGAGATCATCGGCTCGAACGGCGAGATGCCGTAGAGCAGTCCGGCCGACAGGCGTCCAAGAACCAGCGCCAGGCCCGTGCCGATCACAATGCCGCTGACGGCCAGCACCAGCGCGTGGCGCAGCATCATTCGCTTCAGCCTGGTCGGACTGGCACCGAGTGCGGCGCGCAGACCGAGCTCAGTCGAGCGCTGCGCCATCGAGAAATTCAGCACGCCAAACAAGCCAACCGCGGCGAGCACAGTGGCGAGTCCGGCGAACAGGCTGGCCAGCGTGCCCATCAAGCGTTCGATCACGATCGTCTGGTGCGAAACGTTTTCCAGCGTGGTCAGGTTCTCGACCGGCAGGTTCGGGTCGAACTCAGCAACCAACGGCGGGACGGCGCGCATCAGCACTTCGGGTTCACCCTTTGAGCGGGCATAGAACACCACGCTGCCGAGACCCGACATCTGCCCGATCGGCATGAAAAACTGCGGCGGCGGGTCGTCCTTGACCGTCGCATAGCGCGCATCGCCAACCAGACCGACGATTTCGATGTCGAGCTCGACATCGCTGCCGGTCCTACGCGCCATGCGCTTGCCGACCACGGCATCGCCCAGTTCGAATTTCTCGGCGAATGCCCGATTGACGATCGCGACCTTCGGCCGTCCATCGATGTCCTGGCTGGTGAAACTTCGCCCGGCCAGCAGCGGGATTGAGAGCGTTTCGAAAAAGCGTGATCCAACAACATTCAGGCTTGAGGTGGTGTCGGTTTCCGGCGAGGCGTCGAAGCCCTCCACTGTCACACCCCGATCCCAGTTGCTGTCAGTCAACAGCGGAACCATCGACACGCTGGCCGAAGCCACGCCGGGCAATTCGTTAAGCCGCTGCTCGAGTTCACGAAACAGCGCCGCCGAGCGCTCGGCGGGATAGCCGTTCTGGCTCGGCGAGACCGAGAACGCGACGACCTGATCGATCTCCATGCCCAGATCAACGCGCGCGACATTGAACAGGCTCTGGATAAACAGCCCTGAAACAACCAGCAGCGTCAGCGCCAGGGCAATCTGCCCGGTGACCAGCGCCGAGCGCAGTCTGCTTGAAAACCGACTCGCGCCGGAGCGGCCGGCCTGCTCGCGGATCGCCGCGATCGGTCGGCTGCCAAACGCCTGTAGCAACGGCAATGCACCGGCCAGCAGCATCGCTCCTGCTGAAACGCCGATCCCGACCAAAAGGACTTGCCAGTCCAACGAGGCGCTGAGCGGCGTCTGCGCGAAATCCGGGATCAATCCGAGCACAATATGCAGCGTCATGATTGCAACCGGTATGCAGGCCAGCGCACCGAGCAGCCCAAGAAAGAGAAGCTGCATTACCTGACGTACCAGCACCTTGCGACGACCGGCGCCCAATGCCATGCGCACGGC
>JAIVHD010000366.1 GCA_020201235.1 Lysobacteraceae bacterium | reverse complement strand
GTGGAGAACCTGAGCCGGATGTCCAGTCGAGCCTCGGAAGGCCGGACCAACGTCAACCTGATCTTCGAGCACGGGGTGGATTTGGACGTGGCCCTGCAAAATGCCGCGCGCCAGCTCGAGACCGCGCGTCAGCGTCTGCCGGCCGATGTCGAACCGCCGCGCCTGCGCAAGTGGGATCCGGGTGAGTGGTCGATCTGGCGGGCCGGGTTTTCCTCACCAACCCGCCCGCCGCGCGATGTGCGCGACTGGGTTGAGCAACGCCTGGTGCCGCAGCTGCAGTCCATCGAGGGAGTGGCCGCGGTAGAGGCCGCCGGCGGCCAGGTGCGCGAGATCGAAGTGGTGGCGGACCAGCAGCGCCTGCGCTCTTATGGCCTGACCTTGCGCGACGTGGCCGATCAGCTGGGGCGCGAAAACGTCAACGTGGCCGCCGGCAACATCACCTCGGCCCAGTTCGATGTCATGGCGCGTACCGACGGGCGTTTTACCAGCCCGGAAGAAATCAGAAACGTATTGCTTTCGGTACCCGGAAGTGCGCGCCGGATTCGCCTGAGCGACGTCGCCCGGGTCTCCGACGGCTTCCGCGAACAGCGGGTGTTCGTGCGCCTGGACGGGGTGCCGTCGACCCAGTTGTCAATCTTCAAACTGCCCGACGCCAACGTGGTCGAAGTGGTCGATGCGGTCAACGCGCGCATGGCCCAGCTTGATCAGTCCGGGTTTATACCAGCAGATCTACAGTGGCAGGCAACCCGCGACGGGGCCTATTTCGTGCGCGGGTCGGTGGAGGCGGTCTCGGCAGCCGCGATGCTGGGCGCGGTGCTGGCCATGCTGGTGGTGCTCGCTTTTCTGGGCTCGCTGCGCAAGAGCTTCGTTATCGGGCTGTCAATCCCGCTGGCCATTCTGTTTACCTTCGTGCTGTTGGGGCTGGGCGGGCTGACCCTGAACGTCATCAGCTTGGGCGGCCTGGCGCTGGGCGTGGGGCTGTTGCTGGACAACTCCATCGTCATGCTCGAAAACATCGCCCGCCATCAGCAAAAGTTGCGTAAGGATGCCCAGCAGGCGGCGCACGACGGCGCCGATGAGGTGATATCGGCGATTACCGCCGGCACCCTGACCAACCTGGCCGCGGTGGCGCCGTTTCTGCTGATCACGGGCATGGCGTCACTGGTCTTTGGCGAACTGATCCTGACGATTTCCTTTGCCGTGGTTGCCTCGCTGGCCGTGGCTTTGACTTTAGTGCCGATGCTGTCGGCCCAGTTCGGCAAAGTGCGCTTTCGTTCCGGCCTGGATCGCAGCCTGCCGTATCGCCTGTTCAACCGCGCCGTTGAGCGCTTGACCAATCGGTACCGGCGCGTATTGTCCGGCATCCTGCGTTTGCGCTGGCCGGTGGTGCTGGCCTCGGTGGCGCTGTTTGTGGTTGCGCTGATGGCCACTGACCGCCTCGGTAACGAGTTTCTGCCGCAGTTGGATGACGGCCAGGTCTCGGTCCGGATCAGCCTGCCGCCCGGCACCACCCCGGAGCAGACCGATGCAGCCTCGCGCCTGGTCGAGCGTGAAGTGGCGACCATGCCTCATGTGGAAAGCGTGTTTGCCCTGTCGGGTGGCCATCTGCGTGGCGGCGTGGTCTCCGAGCGTCCGGGAACGGCGCGCATGGAGGTTGTTTTGACCGATGCGTACAGTCGACCCGACATGCCGGCCGGGCTGTGGGTGGTGGAGGCGCGCCGGCGCCTGGAAGGGCTGGATATTCCCAACGCGCGCATCTGGATTCGTCCGCCGCGTATTCCGGGGCTGAACTTCGGCGCCAGCGGCACCGATATGGATCTGATGATCGTCGGCGAGAACCTGGAAGTTCTGCAGGCACTGGCCGGCGAGATGATGGATGCCCTGGAAGCGATTGTCGGGCTGCAGGATCTGGAAATTGCGCGCGAAGATCGGACGCCGCTGCTGAGCGTGGAGGTCGACCGCGAGCGCGCGGCCGCCCTGGGGCTGAACGTTGCCGAAGTCGGGCGGGCGCTGCGCGATGCTGTCACCGGCGCGGTGCCGACGCGGTTCTCGACTGGCTCGGACGAGTACGATGTGCGGGTGCGGCTGCCGCGCTCAGCGACCAGCAACCCGGATGCTCTCGGCCAACTCATTGTCGATACGGTTGATGACCGGGTCGTGCAGCTCAGCGATGTGGCCACTTTACGGCTGGGCGATGGTCCGGCCCATATCGAGCGCGAAAACCAGGTCCGCATTCAGCGCATCACCGGCGAGTTCAACACCGAGCTCAACGATGCCGGTTCGATCATGGACGAGATCCGCGCCCGGGTGGAAGCGGTCGGTGTGCCCGAAGGCTACGGCCTGATTTTTGGCGGCCAGTTTGAAACCGTCGAAGATACCGATCGTGAAATGCTCAGCGTCATTGCCCTGGCGGCCTTTCTGGTTTTCGTGGTGCTGGCGGTGCAGTATGAGCGTTTGTCCAACCCGCTGGTCATTATGGCGGCAGCACCGCTGAGCGTGATCGGAGTGGTTGCTATCCTCTGGGCCACCGCCACCCCGCTGTCGGCCCCGGCCTTTTTGGGCGTGATCCTGCTGATCGGCATCGTGGTTAACAACGCCATTCTGCTGGTCGAATACATCGAGCGGGCGCGCTTGCGCGGTCTGGACATGGACGCCGCGGTGGTTGAAGCCGGCGGCATCCGCCTGCGCGCGATCCTGATGACTACGCTGACCACCGTGGCCGGCATGCTGCCGCTGGCCGTCGGCATGGGCTCCGGCGCCAATCTCATGCAGCCGCTGGCGATTGCCGTCATCGGTGGCCTGCTGACCGCCATGGTGCTGACCCTGTTTCTGATTCCGTGTTTGTACGTCATCGTGCAGAATGCCAGTGATTGGCTGCTGCGCATGCTCGTCGGCCGGCCGCGCGGGGACAATGCTTGCGCAGCGGCGTCTGATCCGGCCTCCGTCGACGCCGGCTGATGCAATCAGGCAGACTCCAGGCTTGTCCGTGGGAGGGCCCATGATGAATCGAACCGTGCTGATGCTGATGCTGATGCTGATGCCGATGGGGC
>JAIVHD010000365.1 GCA_020201235.1 Lysobacteraceae bacterium | reverse complement strand
GCCCCGATGCAGGCAGATTGCCGCCGGTTAGCGTCAGAACGGAGGCACCGCTGAGCTGTGAGCCGGTGCCGCAGATATCGTTGACCGGCAAGCCGGTGGCCTGAAGCCCGCTGAGCACGGCCTCCAGATCGTCGGAGAAGCTGATGTCTGAAACCGCCGAAGCATCATCCAGGTTGTCCAGTGTAACTTCCAGCGTGACGGTATCGCCCGGTCCGGCCGGATCATCCGTGAACGATTTGGCCAATTGCAGGCGCAAGTCATCGACCACCAGTACGGCAGCTGCCGGAGGCAGCGAAATCGTCGATCCGGCGAGGGTTGCGGTCAGGCTGGATGTTGCGTTTGGGTAATCGTTGGGAATGGCACCCACGGGCACATTCAGATCGATCGTGAACGTGCACGAGGCGCCGGACGCGAGGTTGCCGCCCGTGAAGATTAGGAAGCTGTCGCCGGACACGGCCGTCAATTGCGAGCCGGTGCCGCAAGGATCGGCCAGCGGCAGGCCGGTGGCAACCAGGCCGGCAAGCGCGGCGTCGAGATCGTCGGTGAATCCGATATTGCTCGCGACCTCGGTCGCGCTGTCGTTGCGTAGCGTGAAGCTCAGCGTCACGGGCCCGCCCGGCAGCACCGGATCATCAGTGAATTCCTTGTCGAACGACAGGCTGGCGATGTCGAGCGTGTCGCTGGCGGCCAATCCGGTCGCGGTCTCGCCGAGCACCGTGGCTTCGGGTGCCGAAGTGGTGTTCGGGTACGGGCCCGGGGCCACGCCGGTCGGGACTTGCAGTGTCGCCGAAAACGTGCACGACTGGCCCGGCAGCAGACTGGCACCGGTCAGCGTCAGGTTGGTGGTCCCGCTCAACTGTGATCCGGCACCGCAGACATCGTTGGCCGGCAGTCCAATCGCGGCCAGGCCAGTCAACGTCGCGGACAGGTCATCGGTGAATGTGATGCTGGTCGCGCCCGAAGACGCGTTCTCGCTGTAGCGCAACGTGAATTGCAGGTCCACGGTGTCGCCGGGCTGGACCGGATCGGCGAGGAAGGCCTTGGTCAACGACGGCGCGCCGAGAATTCGCAGTTCGGCCTCGGTCGGGGTCCCGGTCACCGTGTTGCCGTCCACGATCCCGCTGATTGGGCCGGTGAGGTTGATGGCGACGCTCGGCGGCAGGCCGGGCGGCAAATCGACGCCGATCTGGAACGTGCAGGATGCGCCCGGCGCGAGTTCGCCGCCCTGGATTAGAAGTCCCCGTGCGCCTACTCCAAGCACGGTGATGATGATCGTAGAAGACGGACCACAGAAGCCTGCCGCCGGCAGCGTCACCGGAAGTGGAATCGGCAGAAAATTGGTTAAGACATCGGTAAACGTGAGATCGCTTGCGGCGGAAATCGCACTGGTGTTTTGAATGGTGAACTCGATCGTTGTCGCCCCGCCGGACGGTGCCGGGTTTTCGATGAAGGTTTTGGTTAGGCGCGGCGCGGCAAAAACAAACAGGTCATCGAGGGCGATATTCCCCATAACGGGTCCGTGCCGCAAACGTTGGTCGTCGGAAGGCCGGTCACGGTCAGACCGCTCAGCGTAGCGTCCAGATCATCGGTGAAATTGATATTGGTCGCAGCGGCGCCGCCGTTGCGGTTCAGAATCGTGAATCGCAGCACGACGCTGTCGCCGGGCGGGACGGGATCGTCCAGAAACTCTTTGATCAGGACGATGCTGCCGGCCTGCGAATCCAGCGTGGCGGTGGCCAGGCCGCTGGTGTTGGTCATGCCGAACGGCACCGCGGAAGTCATGGGCCCGCTGGTGTTGTCCAACACTCCGACCGCAGTAGAGACCACGTCAACGCCGATTTGGCATGTCCCACCCGGGCCGACGGCGGCCTGATTGGGTGGGCCGGATGGGGCCAGGCTGAGGACGCCGGTTCCCGGGTCAGCGATCACGTTGCCGCCGGTGAAGTCGATCGGGAAGGGGTTGGTAATCGATGCGTCGCAGGTATTGGTGATGTTGGCCGGGTCGGCGATGATCAGACCGTCGGGTAACAAATCGCTGAAGACAATGTTGGTCGCGGCATTGGTATTGAGGGAGTTGTCGATCGTGAAGGTCAGGTGTTCGCGCTGGCCGATTACAGTAGTGGTGCTGGTGAAACTCTTGCTGAACCCGGGTCGGTCGGCGGCGATCGTCAGGTCGGCGCTTGCGGTACCGCTGTTGCCGGCGGTCGAGGTTAAATCGCCGGAGATGCTGGTGAATGTGCTGACCGCTGTGCCGGTCACGTTGACGGTGATTTCGCACATCGCAAGAGCGCCGATGCTGCCGCTGCTGAACTCGATGCCTGTTTCGCCATCGGCGGCATTGACGATGCCCGCACCGCAGGTGGACGTGGCCGCAGCCGGGGTGGCCAGGCTCAGGCCGCTTGGCAGTGAATCATTGAAGGCTAATTCGCCGATCAGCGTATTGCTCGGGTTTTCGATCACATAGCGCAGCATTGAAGTGCTGCCGGGGCCGATGGTCGATGGTTCGAAGGTTTTCGAAAAGTCTGGTGCTGACAGCCCGCGTTGCTGCGCCATGGCGGCCGACGAAAGCACCAGCATGATCAGCATGGCGCGGGCAAGCCGGAGGAGCACGCCCCCTGCGCGGCAGGCTCGCCGATTCGGCGATAGGCCGAATCGGTGTGTCGGCCGGGCGGGCGAAGCTTTAAAGCGCAGCGCCGAAAGGTCATTTGCCAGACGAACAAAGTGCGGCAGGCCGGTTGCCGTGGATTGGGTGTTTTCAGTCATTGCATGCTTCCCTTGCAGAACTCTTTGGGTCCTGTCCATGTTTATCGGAGCTGACCCGGCAGTCAACCGGAACCGGTTCGGGCTGATTGCCAACGGATCGGAGATTCGGGTGCCGCTTCCGGATCGCGGTGTGCGTGATCGGCCGGCACCTTCGTGCCGCTGATGCAAAGTCCGGCGACCTGTAAATGTGATTTAAATCTCGTTGCGCCCTCCAAACCGAGCTTAGCACTATCATTAGGCCATGACCAGCACATTGTTATCAAGCCAGATTCATTGCGCCCGACTGTTTCGGCAATTCATAAAGCGACGTGAAGACGATCCCGTACCGCGCCGGATGACGAGTCTGGCGTGTGCGCTACGATGCTACAGGTCTGCGATGGCCGTTGCCGCAATGATCTACACAGGCTTTCCGGTGGCGGCGGGACAAAGCTTGGAATTCGTTTTTCAGCCGACCTTGATTGCGGTGTTCCAGCCGTCGCCGGGCATGGGTACCGGCCTGGCCGCGGCCGATTACGATGCCGACGGCGACCCGGATATCTTCGTGCCAACCGCAGCCGGGATGCCCAATCTGCTGTTTCGCAACCGCGGTGACGGTCAGTTCGACGAAGTCGCCTCACAATCGGGCCTGGCCGACTTGCGCCAGGCGCGTGCCGCGCTGTGGCTCGATTACGACGGTGACGGCGATCTCGATCTGTTTGTGGCACGCGATTGTTTTGCCGACGGTCGTAATGCGCCGGGTACCGGTTTGTGTTCCGAGCGCGTGCTTTCGTTGTTCGAGAACCGGGGCGGTCAATTTGTGGAGATCTCCGAGCAGGTCGGTCTTTTTACCGCCGCAGGGCAACTGACCGGCGGTTTTCACGCCGGTGGACTGAGTGCCGGCGACCTCAGCGGCGATGGTCTTCCGGATCTGTATGCCGCTCGCTGGCAGGCCGTGCCGGAACTCTATGTCAGTGACAGCCTGTTTTCCGGCGGCAAGGGGTCGGGCTACTCGCTGGGCAGCGGCTTGACGCCGATCGCCGATGTTCAGGCCGGCTATTGGCAGGGCTTGATTCACGACTTCGATCGCGACGGAAGACCCGACCTGTTTGTCAACGTTGATTTCAGCGCCAACCAGCTCTGGATGAACCGCGGTGCGCTGGTCATGGAAAACAGCGCCGCGGATGCGGGTGCCGCGTCGTCGTGGAACGAAATGGGCGTGGCACCGGGCGATTACGACAACGACGGCGATCTCGATCTGTTTGTGTCCAATATCTTCGACTGGCTTGGGCCTTCGGCTGGCAGCCACAATCTCATGCTACAAAACCAATCCGGTGCCGGCCTGATCGCGTTTAACGAGCGTGCCGTGGAGCGCGGACTGGACGATGCCGGCTGGGGCTGGGGCGCGACCTGGCTGGATGCTGACAACGACGGTGATCTTGACCTGGCCGTTACCAACGGCTATTGCCAGCCGGCACCGGATGTGTGCCCGAGCCGCTTTGACGACGATCGTTCGAAATTCTTTATCAATCCCGGCGACGGGCGCAGTTTCGCAGAGGTTGGCGCGCTGGTCGGCTTCGACGACGCCCTGATCGGTGGCGGCCTGGTCGCAGCCGATTTCGACGGTGATGGCCGGCTGGACTTGCTGCAGACCGCGATCGACCCGGCCACATCGGTCGATCCGCTGCAGCGCAGCGAACGCCTGACGCTGTATTTTAATCGACCCACCGAAATCGGCCCGGCCGGCGCGTATGTGGTCGTCCGGCCGCGTATGGCGGGGCTCAACTCTCATGCGCTGGGCGCGCGCGCACGCCTGTTTCTGACCGATGGCACGATTC
>JAIVHD010000141.1 GCA_020201235.1 Lysobacteraceae bacterium | reverse complement strand
CCCTTCATGCTGCGGTGCCGTCAGTCCCGCGCTTGTGGCGTTTCGCTCAGTCGCCACAGCCACGATGCCGGACGAACTCTCGCGACGGAAGGGTGGTGATTAGAGCGGGTTGAACAGTCACCTTCCGATAGTACTTCGAACCGCAATTGACAACAAAAATCCGCAGCGGTCCGATCCGGGCCAAAAAGCCTTCGACCCAACGCCCGACGGTTGTTTGATGTCCGACGCTCACGATTTGAGGATTATTGGCGCTCGTGCATCAACATCAAGTGATGACCAAAAAATCGAACAGCCGTCGAGGTCCGATCCGGGGCCAGGCGACAGCAAAGATTCGCCATAGAACGCGACCCCTGCCTGCTCACGACCCGGCTCACGCTACGCACGTCGGTCGCAGATTCGCACGCAAGGTTTTGATTTTATTGGTCGGAGCGGGGAGATTCGAACTCCCGACCCCCACAACCCCATTGTGGTGCGCTACCAGGCTGCGCTACGCTCCGACATTTTTGCAACTGTACTTTTTCTTCAGGCTTGCGATTATAGCTGATGACAGCGCGCCAGCGCTTGCCGGGCGGCGCGAGGCTGGTGGTCTGCCGGTGGAGCCTGTTGGGTTTAACGCTGATCTACTGCGGAAAAGCCGGATTGGGCCAGATTCTCCGCTCTTGTTCGTTAAATAGCTCTACTATTCGCTTCAAAAGATCGAACTCCAACCGGCTTCCCTCAGCGTAGATCGGTTAAATCCGACAGGCTCTTAGTGGGTCATGCGGCTGATTAGCGCCTCAGAATTTGCAGCACCTGTTCCAGTTCACCACGCAGTTGACGCACGACCTGCTGACTTCGCGAGACATCGAGTTGCGCCGTTTCGCCTTCCAGTCGCTGGCGCGCGCCGAGGATAGTAAAGCCCTGCTCGTGCAACAGCGAGCGAATCTGGCGCACCATGATGACGTCGTGACGCTGGTAGTAGCGGCGATTGCCACGGCGCTTGACCGGTTTCAGATGGGGGAATTCCTGCTCCCAGTAGCGCAACACGTGCGGTTTTACCGCGCACAGCTCGCTGACTTCACCGATGGTGAAGTAGCGTTTCGCCGGAATGGGCGGCAGTTCTTGATTATTCCCCGGATCCAGCATAGGCCTCCACTCTGCCACGCAATTTTTGACCCGGCTTGAACGTTACCACCCGACGGGCGGAAATCGGAATTTCCTCGCCGGTCTTGGGGTTACGTCCGGGTCGCGGACTCTTGTCCCGTAATTGAAAATTCCCGAATCCCGATAGTTTCACATTGTCGCCATCGTCCAGTGCATCCCGAATGGACTCGAACCAGGCATCGACAAACTCTTTTGCCTCCCGTTTGTTAAGCCCCACTTCATCAAACAAGTTATTTGCCAGATCGGCCTTCGTTAAAGCCATTCATTTCACCCTCTTATCGTGACTTGACACTCTTTTTTCAGGGATTCTACGACGTCCTCGATCACCGCGTCCACTTCCTGATCGGTAAGAGTGCGCGAAACATTCCGAAGAATCAAGCCAATAGCAACGCTTTTGAAACCTGAGTCTATCTCCTTTCCCTGGTAAATGTCGAAAATAATGCAGCTTTCCAGCAGCTTGCCGGCGGCATGCCCGGCAACATGTTGCAGCTGTGCGGCCGCCACCGACTCCGGCACGATCAGTGCAAGGTCACGTCGCACCGACGGAAACCGTGCCGAACCCGCAAATTGCGGCAGCGTCCGGCGACGTATAGGCTCTAGATCGAGCTCGGCCACGAAGACGGTCGCGCCCAACTCGATCGAGGCGGCGATGGCCGGATGCAATTGGCCAAGGTAGCCGATATGCTGGCCGTCGAGCACCAGGCTGGCCGACTGCCCCGGATGCAGCCAGGCGTGCGGGTCAGCGCGGCATTCGAGCGCGCCGGGAGCGTGGCCAATGCAGGCGAGCAAATGCTCAACCTCGCCTTTCAGGTCAAAGAAATCGAATGGACGTCGCTTGACATGCCAGCTTTCCGGCACCGCGTCGCCGGCAACCAGCAGCCCCAGCCGGCTGGTTTCTCCCGGCGTATCACCGCCGATGAAGGTGTGACCCGACTCGAACAGCTTCAAACGTGCGTGCTGATGCCGAAGGTTGGACGAAGCGGTTCGCAGCAAGCCCGGCAACAAGCGGGTCCTGAGAACGCCCATTTCCTGGCTCAGCGGGTTGGCCAGCGGCTGCGCATCGGCCTGCATCGACAACCGCTCGAGGTCGTCCCCGGAGACGAAACTCCAAGTCATGATTTCCTGGAAACCGCGGCCTTGCAGGGTGTCGCGCAGCCGCCGCAGATCAACGCTGCGCTCGCTTTCGACGTTGGCGTGCAGCCGTCCGCCGGGAGCGCGTATGGGCAGCGCGTCGTAGCCGACCAGGCGCGCGATTTCCTCAATCAGATCGACCTCGATCGCCAGGTCGCGGCGGGCTGACGGCGGCCGCACATCGAAACCCGCCGGAGTGACCTCGACGCTCATGTCCAGGCGCTTCAGGATGGCCTCGATTTCGCTTGCCTGCAGCGACGTACCGAGAAGTCGATTGACCCGATCTACGCGCAGGCCGATGACCGCTTGCACAGGCAGATGCTCGCTTGCGCATTGCTCCACCACCGGGCCGGCCCGCCCGCCGGCGATTTCGAGAATCAGCGCGGTGGCCCGCTCGATCGCGGTGTGTTGCAGGCAAGGGTCGACGCCGCGCTCGAAACGGTGCGAGGAATCGGTCGACAGGCCGAGCCGGCGGGCCTTGCCGATGATCGTTGCAGGATTAAACCAGGCCGATTCCAGCAAAATATTGCGGGTGGCCTCACCGACGGCCGATTCCTGACCGCCCATGATGCCGGCCAGGGCCAGCGGTCGTTGGTGATCGCAGATCAGCAGCATATCCTGGTCGGGCTCAATGGTCTGGCCGTCTAGCAGCCGGATCGATTCGCCAGGGGCGGTTCGGCGTACGCGAATGCCGCCTTCGATTTGATCCAGGTCAAACGCGTGCATCGGCTGGCCGAGTTCCAGCAGCACGTAATTGGTAACATCGACGACCGGACTACGGCTTCGAAG
>JAIVHD010000140.1 GCA_020201235.1 Lysobacteraceae bacterium | reverse complement strand
GCATAGGCCACGCCGAGCTCGGCGAAAGGATAAGGCCGGGATAAAAATTCGCTGGATAGATCCGCCGCCAATGGCACCGCCGCGACCGGCGGCTGGCCGAACTGCACACCGTGAATGGTCTCATTGCCGGTGTAGTGCAGATAAGCCGCATCGGCTGGCAGGTGACCCAACTCGGGGATCTCCCGGTAATTCTGGTCGGCACTGGAGGCGACGACGCGCGAGGCAACGAGCCGGGCCGATTCGGCAAACGCCTTCTCGCCCCAATGACCGGTCAGGATAAAGGCCGCGCTGCGATCGCGCGCCAGGTTCATCGGCAGCAGCGCAAACTGCAAGTGCGCGCCGCCTTGCATCAGCACCACTGCGTGTTCATCGCCGACCCCGGTCAAGCGCCGGATACCGTTCTGCAGGCGCTCGGCCACAGCCTCAAAGCGCGGCCCGCGATGGGAGATTTCGACCACCGACGGCGTACGCGCCGCATCCAGACCAAATTCCGCGGCCAATCGCTCGCGCACCGGCCACGGAAGCGTGGCCGGCCCGGCGCTGAAATTGTGAACGATGCTCATGCCATCCTAGCCCGCATGTTTTCGCTATTCGCCGACTTCGGTCTCTGCGAGCAGTCGACGGTCTGTTTCATCAAGACTGACGTTTTGCAGCAGATCGGGGCGTCGATGCAGGGTACGAAGCAGCGATTGCCGCCGGCGCCAACGTTTGATTGCGGCGTGATCGCCGCTGAGGAGCACCTCGGGCACGGCCCGGTCGCGCCAGATTTCCGGGCGGGTGTAGTGCGGGCAGTCGAGCAGGCCCTGGCTGAACGAATCCTGCTCAGCCGACTGTTCATGCCCGAGCACGCCGGGTTGCAGTCGGATGCTGGCATCAATGATTGCGGCGGCCGCGTATTCGCCGCCAGACAATACGAAATCGCCCAGCGACCACTCTTCGTCGATCAGCTCGTCGACCACCCGTTCGTCGATGCCCTCGTAGCGGCCGCAGACCAGAATCAGCCGCCGGCGCCCGGCCAGGCGCTCGATCGAGCGCTGATCGACACGCATACCCTGCGGGGACAGGACTGCGACCGGTTGATCGGAATCGGCCGCAGCGCTTTGGATCGCCAACGCCAGCGGCTCGGGGCGCATGACCATGCCCGGACCGCCTCCGTAAGGCCGATCGTCAACGCTGCGATGCGCGCCGGCGGCATAATCGCGGGGGTTAAAGCAACGCAAGGTAATACGACCATCCGACAGCGCTTTGCCGGTCAGGCCGATGGTCGAGAGCTGCCGAATCCAGTCGGGAAACAGCGTGACGACGTGGATTTCAGTCAGCATCGGACCATGCCGGGTCCCAATCGACCGTGATGATGCCCTTTTTAAGCTCGACCCCGAGCACGTAGTGGCCGGAAACAAACGGAATCAGCACGTCTTCGAAATCCTTTCCGCGATCGATCTGAAGGACATCGTGAACCCCGGCATCGAGCAGCGAGCGTACCCGGCCAAGATCCGCGCCCTGCTGATTGACCACACGCAGTCCGACCAGATCGTGCCAGTAATATTGGCCGGTCGCGGGAGCCGGCAAGCGATTGCGGTCGATCGACAGCAGCGTGCCGCGCATTGCTTCGGCCTGCTCGCGCGTTTCGACCGGTTCGACCCGCGCGATCAGTCGCGGCCCCTGCCGGCGCCACTCGAGCACTTGTAAAAGCCCTGGTGACCGATCGATGCACCAGGGCTGGTAGTCAAAGATTTGCTCAGGTGGGCCGGTCAGGGAAAAGACCTTGACCCAGCCGTCTGTTCCCCAGGGCCCGTCAAGCCGTCCGAGTTCAACCCGGCTCGCGGAATCACTCACGCGATCGCAGCGACTGCCGCGGCAATTGTCACGGCAATTTTCCAATTTTCACGGCAATCATCCTGGCGATCATCACAGCAATCGTCCCGGCGACCGTCCCGGCGACGGTCCCGGCAATCAGCCTTCAGCCTGAGCTGCAGCTTCGGCTGTCGCGGCCGGTGCTGTGCGTGCCACTTCGACGGCCAACTGGCTGACACGATCGGAAACCTGCGCGCCCTGGCCTACCCAGTGATCGAGCCGTTCGCGGTCCAGTCGCAGGCGTTCGTCCTGACCACGAGCGACCGGGTTGAAGAACCCGAGCCGCTCGATGTAGCGGCCATCGCGGCGATTGCGGCTATCGGTCACCACGATGTGATAAAACGGTTGTTTCTTGGCACCACCACGTGCCAGTCGGATCTTGACCATTACAACTCCAGGTAAAGGTGTCGGCGTCGCCGGACACAATTTAAACAAAACACTCGAATTTTAATTCAGTTTGGTTCTTTTGGGAAGACCCAGCCGACATTGTGCCGGCCGGGTCGAACCCTGTCAGGCTTCGGTACCGTCGCCGCCATCGCCGCCGGTGTTGGCGGTCTCGGTCGACTGAGCCTCGTTGGCGCGCAGCAGCGCGGACAACTCGGCTTCAGTATCGACAACCACTTCGGACTCGTCGCGGCGGCGCTCGCGCGCAACTTTGCCAGTTCCGGCTGGGATCAGGCGGCCGACGATGACGTTTTCCTTGAGGCCGCGCAGGTGATCGACGGTACCGCGAACGGCGGCATCGGTAAGCACCCGAGTCGTTTCCTGGAACGACGCCGCAGAGATAAACGATTCGGTCGCGAGCGACGCCTTGGTGATCCCGAGCAGCACACGTTGGAACTTCGCCGGCATCAGGCCATCGCTCTCCAGCTTGCGGTTTTCATCCATCACGCGGGTTGCATCGAGCTGTTCGCCATGCAGGAACTTGCTGTCGCCGGACTCGAGTACCTCGACCTTGCGCAACATCTGGCGAATGATCACCTCGATGTGCTTGTCGTTGATCTTGACGCCCTGCAAACGATAGACATCCTGAATTTCCTGGACCAGATAATTGGCCAGTGGCTCGACGCCAAGCAAACGTAGGATGTCATGCGGATCGAGCTCGCCGTCAACGACGGTTTCACCCTTCTCCACGTGCTCGCCCTCGAACACCTGAATCTGGCGCCACTTCGGAATCAGCGTTTCGTGCGTATCGCCCTGTTCAACGGTAATCAC
>JAIVHD010000139.1 GCA_020201235.1 Lysobacteraceae bacterium | reverse complement strand
GGACATCTGCCCGCCATGCCCGGCTTTTTCTTGAACTTCTGCAACAAGGTGTGCTGTCGGTCCAACCGCTGATCAGCCGCAAAGTCCACTATACCAACGCCGCCGATGCCTATCGCCTTCTTGATGAACGACGCGAACAGACCATGGCCGTGCTCTTTTCATGGTGACCCGAATGACCGACTCCAATCCTCCCCCGTGGCCCGGCGACGTACCCGCTGTGGTCTTCAGAATCGTACGCCCGACCGACAAATTCGACAAAATCGTCGAGTTTTACCGCAGCGGCCTGGGGCTCGACATCATCAGCTCGTTCCGCGACCACGACGGCTATAACGGCGTCATGCTCGGTCTGCCGGCCTATCCCTACCATCTGGAAATCATCGAACGCCAAGGCGGCGACGCCAACATCAACAGCAACAAGGACAACCTGCTGGTGTTCTACTTCGAAGACCACTCCGCGATCACCCGGATCGAGTCACAACTCAACGCCATGGGCTACCCGACCCTGCCGGCCAAGAACCCGTGGTGGAACGACCACGACGCGGTTTACATCGAAGATGCCGACCAATGGGGCATCGTGCTGTATCCGCTATGAGCCCGGGCACTGGCGGATTTTTGCCTGTCTTGCTCCAGCCGTTCTGTGATGCTCGCGGTCGTCAAGGTCATTCTAAAACAGCCAATAATCTGCGTGAATTTGCGTAATCTGCGGTTCCATGGTTTTCCTGTCTCGGCTGGGCTGAGTCATGTACCGAATGCGGTCTGGTTTTCGCGCCGCGCGATGATGGTTACCCGGTTGCCGTCGGAGTAGTTGTCCTGCGGGGGCATGTCCTGTGGCCATTGCTGCTTCGGCAGGATCAACTCGGGGCGAAAGCCGAGATTCCCAAGCGTTTGCATGAGACGTATCAGATTTGGCTTTTTCTTGTTTGCAACGTGCTCCAGCGCATTGAATTTACGGTCCATTTTCTGGGCAGCGGTCTGCTCCGGCCCGAGCACCACACGCGTGTCGACGAGGATGAGGTCACGGGTAAGCGATGCGATGCGTTGCAGCAGGCATTCATATTCGGGCAGATGGTATAGCAGGCCTGCGCACAGCGTGCAGTCGAAAGGCCCGCGACCGGCCAGCGTTTTCCAACCGGATTCAGCAAGCACGTCGCCGGCCATCAAGTGAACATTCGACTCAGCCAGGAAATGGTTCCGGCTCCAATATAAACGGGCTTGTTCGACCACTTCCGGGCGGCCTTCCATGGCCGTGAGCGAGGTCAGGCCATGAGCCACAAATCGGGAAGGCCAATAGGAGATGTTGCCGCCGAGGTCGAGCATCGACTTGCCATTGAAATCGTAGCGTTCCAGTGCGGCATCGACAATCAGGTGCTCGCGATACTCAGTGCGACGGGTCAGCTCGTAGCTGCTATGAACGCTGCCGACACCGGGTACCACACTGACCCCGCCGATGTCTACCGGGTAAAACCACGGGTCCATGGCCGAGATCTGTTCGAGCAGTTGCTGATCGGCCGCGTCCGGTTCGGCGCTGAAAAAGCGATGCGATTCATCCATGCAAATTCTCCTGGTGGCCCTTCAGCCTGGTCATCATTGGCTCGCGGTGTCCGAAAACAGACGGTAATGATCAAGCAACTGGACATACCACAGCCTGATCTGCTTATCGGTGACATCCGAACTGAACGCGCAAGCGGCCTGATACAGCGCGAGCGTTCGCGCTTTCAGGTCGTTCTCGGTGGAGGTGCTCAGCAGCGTTACGATCTGGCGGATGTGTTTCTTTTTCAGCGCAGCCATGATTTCGCGCGCGCTGCCGGCACCGAAGCGGCCCCACGGCAGCACAATAACGGTTGCCGCCCCGGCCAACGTCGCGGCATCGCGGCCGCCGAAATCGCGCCCGCCACGGTCCATGAACAGACGCGAAAACATTCTCGGCACGCCGCCGCCTGCACCGGTGGTCAGCGTGTCGACATGGTTGCTTTCGAGGAAGTCGATCAGCC
This sequence comes from Lysobacteraceae bacterium, assembly GCA_020201235.1. Taxonomy (GTDB): domain Bacteria; phylum Pseudomonadota; class Gammaproteobacteria; order Xanthomonadales; family Wenzhouxiangellaceae. The sequence continues at coordinate 6,891 of JAIVHD010000139.1, read as the reverse complement.
GGTTCATTTCGGAAAGAACGCCCGGTGTGAAATCAATTTCGCGCGCACAGCCGAGCACCGCGACCGTGTTCTCCAGCGCCATCAGCGGCGTCTTCCGCTGCTGGCCGAATGCATGGCTGTGGTCGAAGTCGCCGGCGCCGCATTTGAATCTGCAACCGAAGCCGGGATCGAGGTTGCGATAGCGGCAACGATGGTCGGCACCAGCCCTGCCAGATTGACGGCGATATGCGCGGTTCGGTCCACGTTAAAATCTGCCGGGCCATGGTGACCGGTGCAGACCGCGGCGTACGGCATGCCGGCCGAGTGGGCGGCGTGCATGTCCAGCAGGCTGTCGCCAACGTAAAGCGTGCCTGCCGCCGGCAAGCCAAAATGCATCAGCGCCCGGTTCAGTCCCATCGGGTGGGGTTTCGGCCTGCTGACCGTGTCAGAGCCGACAACCAGTTCGACCAGATCGCCGAGCGCGTGAAAGTCGAGAAACTGATTGACCCGGGCGGAGGCCTTGTTGGTGACGATGGCCGTCCGACAGCCGTGATTACGACAAGCTTGCAATAGATTTTCAACTCCCGGATACAGTCGCGAACCGGCAACCATCTGACAATCGGCTGCGGCGGCATAAAATGCGAGGAACGCATCGTATCGGGCTTCGAAGGCCGGCTCGTCAACTTGATCTACATGCGACCGGATATCACCCGGGCCGGCCGCGCCTAAAATCCCGGTAGGCTGCCATTCGCCCGGATCATCATTGACCTGTCTTATAACGCGGTGATACATCTGCTTCAGCGGCAAACCAATCATCGGTTTGATCACATCGGCGGCAACCGGCGCATCGCCGTTGCGCGACAGCGCCTCGCCGAAGCACGCGGCAATCGCATCGCCCGAATCGACCAGCGTATAGTCGAAATCAAAAAAAACGCCGCAGTAGCACGCTGCACCGGAATCCATCAAAGCTCCCACCTGATCGCCTGCCTCGTACGGCTGCCAGCCCGACCGACAGCGATACGACTAAGCGTGCATATTAACCCACCTGTGGGATCAATTTTTAAGCTGGAACCGTTGCGCTACTCAGCGCAGCTAGATTTCCGAGGTCTGTACCCGAGCCGCCAAGAACACTGCAGGAATGGGAAGAATGAGTGTGTCGAAAATCGTCGGCTGTGGCGGATTCGGCTGATTCTCCAGCAGGATCGTGGCCGAAACGGCCATATCGAAGTCGCGTATCGCCGTGATCACAGCGTGCAGACCATCAACGATCTGAGGGTCGCCGGGGCCGGGAACAACCTCGGTGCTCCAGAGCTCGCCCCCGACCCCCGTATCAACGCCCGTCATCTGCCGACTCACGCTGAAGGCGCGGATATCCTGCGTCACAGGATTTACGACGTAAATATCCTGACGATCCTCAAACAGCGGCGGGACCTCGCTCAGCGCTGCATTCTCGGCATGCCAGGCAAACGCACTGCTGGTCGAACAAGCACATATTCTCGTTTTAAATCCCTGCGATTGAGCCAACGCGGGGTTGAGCAAACCCAGCAACAACAAGCCCAGTGCAGCGATGCAGAGATTCAGGCAATACGACTCACAGGACGATAATCCTCGCGAGCTTAACGGAGCGGACAAAAGACTTTTCATTCAAACCCCCAGGGTTAGCTTATCGATTGCATCCATCTCCTGGCCACGATGCCGGGATCAAGTCCGTTCTCGGCGAGATGACCCGGTATCAGTTGTCGTGCGCCCAGGTGCCGTCGGGCCGCAGCTGCAGCCATTGAAAGGTGTGCCAATAGTAGTCACCGCTGCCGTCTTCGGCCGCTGCCGTGCAGTTCAGACGGTTGCGTCCCGGTTTGCCGTGGCCGGCCATCCCGACGGCCACTAACAGGCCAGTTGCGATGGCCGCCAGCCACCGGGACGGATTTTGAAATGAAGTGCCGTCGGGTTTTCCACCACGCCCTGCTCGCGCGGCGGCTGGTAGCGAACGCGCGTGACCGGTAGCGGGCGGGCGCGCACGGCAAGCTCAAGGCGTTCGATCGAATCGAAGCCTTGCGCCATCGGAAATCGCGGAATCGCGCGATCATCGGTGTGCGCACCGATCGCGCCGGAGCGTTGGGTCAAGCCGCGGTAACCCAGCGAGTCGATCAGCCCGGCCAGTTCGATACTGTCTTCACCGAATGGATAGGCCAAAAGTCTGGTGTCGAGACCGGTCTCGTCGAATATGCGGCGTTCAGCACGCCGGATGTCTTCGGTGACCCGCCGTCGCCATTCGTCAGCCGTTTCGCCCGATTCATGTGCCAGCAGGTGGGCGTGGGAAGCGCTGTGGTTGCCAAGCGCGAAGCCGGCACCGGTCAACTCGCGCAGCTGATCCCAGTTCATGTAGGGCTTGTGCCCCTGGTCGACGGCGTCGGTGTTGACAAACACGGTTGCCGTCCAGCCGTATTTTTCAAGCATCGGCCAGGCCTGGTCGTGAATCGATTCATAGGCATCATCGAAGGTGATCGCGACCACGTTGTCGGGCACGCCCAGCGATTGGTCAAACAGGCGCTTTATGATCTGATCCAGCGGCCAGACCTCAAACTCGTGCTGGTGCAGAAATTCGAGGTGGCGCTGGAACTGCTGCGGGCTCACGCTGGTCGATGACGGTGTCCGGTCGCTGACATGATGATAAAGCAGCACCACGGCATGATCGGAATCGGCCATCACCTGGACGGCCGACACCAGGCCCGCGACAACAATCAGCAGGATTCGGGAAAGGCCGGCGAAGCACCGATTGAATCGGCTGACGTGCGATTCGTTTAAAAATCTGGGTTTCGCACATTGCGCAGCAACACCGTTGCGACGACCGTCGTCACGGGCATTGCGCGACACGATCTGCGGAATCAGGAACTGACGCCTGACCGGCGCGGACTGGTTCAATGATTGCCTGGACATTTTCTCAATTCGGGCTCTGGTGGATGACCTGTTCGATCAGAGGACGGTTGACGCGAATCACGCTTTTGACTTCCTCTACATAGTCCTCGCGCCGCTCCGAGTAACGGATCAGGCCGTCGGCCAGGACCATCGCAGTCGGCTCGCGGTCGGCCTCTCGCAGACGCGCGCGAATCTCGCGCAGAGGCGCATAGGCCGAGTGGGTATTAAGGTTATGGATATAACGCGAGACCGATTCGCGCACCGACACAAAGGATTCGACCTCATGCTGCGCGCCGCCGGCCCGGCGCGACGGTACCATGCCGCAGCCGCGCGTATAGCACCACTGGCCGAACAGGTTGTTGCCGTCGACCGCAAAGCGTGACCGGCCCCAGCCCGATTCAGCCGCAGCCTGGACCAGCGCCAGCGAAACCGGAACCGTGTCAACCCGCCGCGCCAGTTGCTGCATGACCCGAACCGGATCGTCGCGATGCCATTCGACATCGTAGTGCCCGGCCATCCGCTTCAGCCAGTGGCGATCGCGGCCACCAAGGGCTTGTCCGGATTCCAGCCGCTCGTTCAACGCAAGCAGCCGCGCACGGTCGTACATCACGCGCTCGTTTTCGGCTTCGACCAGCGGTGCCAGGAACGCGAAGAACGCCTGTTTACGCGTATCGACATCGCCAATGGCATCGAAATCCGGCAGTCGCTCCGGAGTGCGCAGCGGGATCACCAGCAGCGCGATGATCAGGCCTGCAACCAGGGCGAGACCGACGCTCAGTACACTGGGCCGATGAGGCATCTTCATTCGGGCTCTCCGGAAGCTTCAGGCGCTTGTGTCATCACCGCCTCGAGTGTCGCCGGGTCCGGGTACCCGTCGGCCACCAGATCGCGCTCGCGCTGAAACCGTCGCAACGCGGCACGCGTCGCCGGACCGACGATACCATCGGCCTCGCCGGGTTCCAGACCGAGTTCGTGCAGCCGCTGCTGCATGGCCTGGATGCCGGCGCGCGAAAGCGCCCGATCTTGTTCAGGGAGTGCCGCGACCAGCGCCGGGCCGCCGGCGATCCGGTCGGCCAGGTGGCCGACCGCGATCGCGTAGGACTGCGAACGATTCCAGCGCATGATGACCTCGAAGTTCGAATAAACGAGAAACCCCGGGCCACGATGCCCCATCGGCAGCAGCAGCGTCGCTTCGAAATCGGCAACCGGCAGCGGCTGACCGCCGCCTGCGGTAACGCCGAGCTTTTGCCACTGCTCGAGCATTCGGCTGGATTCGACACCGGCATCGGCGTGGTTGAAGTCGGCCGGCAGGCGCACCTCCCGACCCCAGCGCTGGCCGCGCAGCCAGCCCAGCGATTGAAGATAGTTTGCACCGGATGCCAGCGCGTCGGCCTCGCTGCCCCAGAGATCAATCCTGCCGTCATCGTCGCCATCGACCGCGTAACGAAGATACGACGACGGCATGAACTGCGTGTGGCCCATGGCACCGGCCCATGAGCCACGCATCGACGCCGGCACCAGCGAATCGCGCTCGAGCACGCGCAAGGCGGTCATCAGTTCGTCTTCGAAGAACGCGCCGCGGCGGCCGTCGCAGGCCAGCGTGGCCAGCGAGTCAAGCGTCGGCATGCTGCCCAGAAAAGAGCCGAAATTGGTCTCCAGGCCCCAGAACGCAACCAGGTAGTGGCCTGGTACCCCGTACTCCCGGGTCAGGCGCGTCAGCAGGTCGCGATGGCGGCTCAACAGCTCGCGACCCCGCGCCACCCGCTGTTCGGTGACGCGAGCCCGCAGGTAGTCTGCGAATGATTGCATGAACTCCGGCTGGGAACGATCCAGCTCGATCACGCGTGGCTGAAACTGCAGGGTTCCGAGCACCTCGCGAACGATTGGCTCGGGCAGGCCCTGCCGGAGAGCCCGATCTTCCAGGCGCACAAGGCACTGGCCGAAGGAATCGGTCAGGTCGGAAGGGTTCATGAATATTGCCTCAATCAACCCGGCGATGCGCCGGAAATAGCGAGTCCTGGCGACTGCAACCGCCAGGTTTGGGCCACAATAACCATCGGTTTGCAACGGAAAGCTTCATGAAGCGCTGGTTCATTTCAATTTACCTGGCCGTGCTTGCGGCGCTGTGCGTGGTCTCGCTGTATGCATTGTCGCTGCCGATTCCGTGGCTGGCCGCGGCCGGTCTGTTGCTGGCGGCGGCCGCGCCGCTGACGTTTTTTATCTGGCTTGGCGCGGCGCGTCCGCCGCGAACCGATGCCCACCCGTTGCTGGTTTCAGTCTTTTCAGGCCTGGGGGCTGTGATTGCAATGATGGCCGTGTACCTCCACGGCGATTCCTGGCAGGGCTTTCTGGGCGGCTCGATCGTCGCGCTGGCCGGCTGGATGGCATACCTGAGGTGGTATTCGGTCGAGCCCGCAGCCAGCGACGCACCGGTGCCGGGCGAGGTTTTACCGGACTTTACGCTGGAAGACGCCGACGGCCGACCGGTCAGCGCAAAGGAGCTCGACGGTCGCGCCGCCGTGCTGGTTTTTTATCGCGGCAACTGGTGCCCGCTGTGCTCGGCCCAAATCCACGAGCTGGCCGCGGCCTGGCGCCAGGTCGCGCGTCATAACGCAAACTTGTGGTTTATCAGCAGCCAACCGCAGAAACAGACCCGCCAGATCGCCGAACGGTTTTCGATACCGGCCTCGTTCCTAAGGGATCCGGGCAATCGGGTCGCGCAATCGCTGGGAATCGAGGCGCGCGGCACGGCTCCGGCCGGTATGGAGGCTTTGGGTTACCCGCGCGATGCGGCCATCCCAACCGTCATCGTCGTCGATGCACAAGGCCACATTCGGTTTATCGAAATCGCCAAAAACTACCGATTGCGACCCGACCCGTCGACCTACCTGAAATACCTGAACTGAGCCCGGCTTAACCCATCTGTTGCATAAATTTCCGGCGTGAGACCACTACGCTGCCCGGTATAGCAGCGTTTCCGGGGCGCGTGCTCGATTTTTCAGGTCCTCACATAGTGTGAACTATGCTGCGGCTGAAAAATCTCCGCGCACGCCCCGGAAACACGACTCTCCGGGCTCTCGCACTCGTAAATTTATGCAACTGATGGGTTAATTTCTCAGCCGCGTTCGCGCTCGGTCGCGCAGGCCACGCACAGGGTCGCGGCCGGGTCGGATTTCAGCCGCACAGAGGCGATCGGATCGCCGCACTCCAGGCAGTCGCCGAACTCATCGTTGTCGATGCGCCGCAACGCCACCTCCAGGCGCGCGATGCGGTGCCGGCGACGCGCCTCGGTGGCGTTGGCCATCTGCTGGCCCTGCATTGCATCCATGCGGCTCAAGCGTCCCTGCCGGGTCTGGTCAAGCTCGACCGCCTGACGCGATTCGCGGCTGGTCTCGCTCGAGTCCTCCAGCTCCGCAATTTGCTGCCGAATAATTCGCCTGAATTGCTCGTGACCCAATCGTTCATCATCCATGATATCCGTACCTCTCCATTTGCAGCCAATTCTGCCCTTTACTCACAAACCTGCATCGCGTCAAAGTTGTTTTCTTGTTGCCTTGATTCAATTCTCCAGGCCGTAAAACTCCACGACCTCACACATGGCTGCCCGTTTCATGCGGCCCTACCATGTTAGCCCGACTTATTCACCACCCGGTCGTCGCGAGGCAGTTCCAGGCCTTGTGGATCTGGCGTTTTCGCAACGATACGAGCGTACCCAGCTGTAGGGTGAGGATGCGCGACTGAGCAAAACGCTGTAGCCTCGGGGCCAGCGGCTGCCGCAGTCAATCGGGTGGTCAATAATCCTAGATAATAAAGAGTACTGACTGCAAACTCTCCGGGAGACCTGTGTGATCGCCAGCGAACCGCTGACCACCGGATGGCTGCTGACCATCACCGGCCTGCTGATGCTTGCAAGCGTGCTGTTCAGCCGGCCTTCCGAACGCATTGGCTTTCCGGCCGTGCTGTTGTTTCTGGGTATCGGCCTGCTAGCCAGCCTGTGGC
>JAIVHD010000364.1 GCA_020201235.1 Lysobacteraceae bacterium | reverse complement strand
AAAATCGTCCGGATGGTGCGTGGATGAGCGCAATCGACTGGGCCGAGCGCGGCTGGGTGCCCGATTTCGTGCTGCGGCTGGCGATTCGGCAGCTACTCAGGATTCGCCTGGCCGACGAGCACGCAGGTCATCCCGACAGACAGGCCGAGACTTATGCTGCAGTGGTCGATGAACTGCGAAAATCACCAATCGCAATCGAGACTACGGCGGCTAATCGCCAGCATTACGAGGTTCCGCCCGCGTTCTACCGGATCGCGTTGGGTCAGCATCTCAAATATTCCTCGGGTTTGTGGCATGACACCACCGTCGATCTGAACCAGGCCGAGCAAAACATGCTCGAGTTGACCTGTAAGCGGGCCGCCCTGGAAGACGGCCAGCAGATTCTTGAGCTGGGCTGTGGCTGGGGCTCACTGACCTTGTGGATGGCCAAGTGCTATCCGAACAGCCGGATTACCGCAGTCTCCAATTCGGCATCGCAGCGTGACTTCATTCTTGACCAGGCCCGCCAGCGCGGCCTGGGCAATCTAAATGTGCTTACGCGCGACGTCAACGAACTTGAACTCGAGGCCCGCTTCGATCGAGTGGTCTCTGTGGAGATGTTTGAGCACGTGCGCAATTATCAGCACCTGATGGGTCGGATCGCGCACTGGCTGAAGCCCGGAGGCCTTCTTTTTGTTCATATTTTCTGCCATCGGTTGTTGATGTACCCGTTCGAAACCGAAGGCCAGGGCAACTGGATGGGACGACACTTCTTTACCGGCGGATTGATGCCGGCCGCCGATACCTTGCTGTGCTTTCAGGATGACCTGAAATTTCAACGCCGCTGGCTGATCGACGGCACACATTATTCGAAAACCGCGCGCGCCTGGCTTGAGCGTCTCGATCGCGAGCGCGCGAGTGCGCGTGCCGTGCTGGCAGCGGATTCGTCAGTGTCACCGGACCTGCAGATTCAGCGCTGGCGCATGTTCTTTATGGCGTGCGAGGAGCTGTTCGGATATGATCACGGTCGCCAGTGGATGGTCGGGCACTTTCTGTTCGGCCGTCGCGCGGGGAGGGCCGTATGCGTTTCGTGAATCACCTGTTCAAGGGCAGCATCAAAAGCAAGCTTGTCCGGGTTTTTGTGTTGCAGGTCATGGCGATTTCCATTGCCACCGTGCTGGGTGTGTATGGTGCGGCGTTCGTGGTCGAGCGGGTGCTGGTGCGCGAAGCACTCAAAGGCGAAGCCGAGCACTTTTGGGCGCTATACGAACAGAATCCGGGCATGGCACTGCCCAATACCAACAATCTGACCGGCTACATGGAAGGCGACCCGTCCAGGCCGGCACCGCCGCAATGGCTGCAGAGTTTCGATCAGGGTTTTGGCCGGGTCAAGAACGCTCACGGCGAAAACCCGGTGGTGCATGGTTCTGAGCGAGACGGCAAGCGCTTGCTACTGGTGTTTGATGAAGTGCAGGTGTCCAGCCTCGCGTTCTATTTTGGCATCGCGCCATTGACCGCTGTGCTGTTTTTAATCTACGGCCTGACCTGGGCCGGTTATCTGCTCAGCCGGAGGGCGGTGTCGACCATCGTTCAATTGGCTGACGCAGTCCGCAGTTTCGACTTTCATGAGGGTAATTTTGACTCACTGAAACTCAACGAATTTGCCAGCACGAATGACCCTGAAGTGCTGGCGTTGATGAACGCGCTGGAGCAATTCACCAACCGTTTGGAGCGCTTCATCGCGCGCGAGCGCAACTTTACCCGCAATGCATCGCACGAGCTGCGCACGCCGCTGGCAGTGCTCAAGGGTAATCTGGAATTGCTGACAAAATTTCCCGATTCATCGAAGCGCGACGAGGTCGTCGTGCGTATGAGTCGCACGGTGCGGGACATGGAATCGCTGGTTGAAACGCTGCTGATCCTGGCGCGCGAGTCGGAATCCAAGCTTTCGTGGTCTTCGGTGGTGCTCAACGATCTGGTGGCCGAGCAGTTCGACCAGGTGCAGCGCGCGATTAAACGACCGCAAGTCAAGACCCGGATGAGCGCCGATAGTCTGCTCGAAACCCATGCACCCGAGCGAGTGCTGGGCATCATCTTTCATAACTTGTTGCGAAACGCAATGACCTTTACCGAAAAAGGCGAAATCAGTGTGCATATCGACGAGCACTCGGTCATGATTCGTGACACTGGCTGCGGTATGAGCGAATCCGATCTGGAACATGCCTTCGAGCCGTTCTACCGGGCGCATGATCGCAGCAACGAGGGATATGGGCTTGGGCTTGCCATCGTTAGCCGTCTTTGTCGGCGGTTCGGCTGGCCGCTGGAAGCCGCAAGTGAAGTCGGCGTCGGTACGGTTTTTCGCATCAGCTTTCCAAAATCCCGCGCGATCTCATTCAAACCCTCGAAAGACTGACAGGCTCCTGGCAGCCGCGCTCAGGCATCTTCGGGTTGCGCCAATTTAAAGCCCATTCCCTGAACCGTATGCAGAAGCTTGCTTGAAAACGGTCGATCAATGCTCTTGCGCAGGTTGTACATGTGGCTCCTGAGTGTATCCGAATCGGGCAGCATATCGCCCCAGAGCTCGTTTTCGATTTGCTCGCGACTGACCAGTCGCGGCGATTCGCGCATCAGGATGCGCAGGATTCGGATCGAGGTCGGCGACAAGGTCAGGCGTTGTCCCTCGCGCTCGACCCGCATGGTGCGCGGGTCGAAAACCAGGTCGCCGACGCGAATGGCACCATCGGAGACCTCGCCGCGAGCGCGCCGAAGCAGTGCGTTGAGGCGGGCCAGTAATTCCTCCATCTCGAACGGCTTGACCAGGTAATCGTCGGCACCGACCTCGAAACCCTCCAACTTGTCCTCGAGCTGATCGCGCGCGGTTAGCATCAGGATGGGCGTTGCATCGCCGCGGTCGCGCAGCTTGCGGCATACCCGCAGGCCGTCGACCTTGGGCAGCATCAGGTCGAGGATGACGATGTCGTAGACATTGTCTTCCATCAGGTTCAGCGCGATCGAACCATCGGCCGCGTAATCCATGGCAAAACCGCTGTTTTCAAGGTAGTCACCGATGGTTGTTGCCAAGTCGTCGTGGTCTTCGACCAGCAAGATGGTTGCGTGTGCCGCTTCG